>CALUOU010000095.1 GCA_944322335.1 uncultured Bacteroides sp. | reverse complement strand
GTTGGAAGAGAAAGACAATATGCTCCGTTCTTTAGTTAGGATGTTGAGAGAGCAGGGATTGCCTGCCTGTGACATAGCCCGTCAGTTGCATATGGAGGAGACGGAAGTGTTGAAATGGATGGAAGAAAAGAAATGAACGGATTGGGAATCAATTTAAAAAACAACTGATAGCACACCTATATGCGCCTGATAAAAATGACCGGAGGCTTGGGCAACCAGATGTTTATATATGCCCTCTATTTGCGGATGAGGAAGCGTTTCCCCCATGTCCGCCTCGACCTGACAGACATGATGCACTACCGCGTACACCACGGCTATGAGATGAACCGTGTCTTTGGTCTGCCCAAAGTGGAGTTTTGCATGAACCAGCCCTTGAAGAAAGTCATTGAGTTCCTCTTCTTCAAGACCATCCTGGAGCGGAAGCAGCACGGCTCACTGCGCCCCTACACACGCCCTTACCTTTGGCCCCTCATCTATTTCAAGGGCTTCTACCAGTCCGAGAGATACTTTGCCGACATCAAGGACGAAGTGCGCCAAGCCTTCACCTTCGACCTCTCCCAGGCCAACGGGCAGAGCCTTGCCTTGCGTGAGGAGATCGACCGCGACGCTCAGTCCGTCTCCCTCCATGTGCGCCGGGGTGATTACACCGAGCCGAAACACTGGGAGTCCCTGGGCTGCATCTGCCAGTTGCCCTACTATCGCAACGCCTTGCGCGAGCTGGAAAAGCGTGTGCCCCATCCGCACTACTATGTATTCTCCGACGACCTGCCCTGGGTGAAGGAAAACTTCGACCTCCCCGGCGCAGTCTACGTGGACTGGAACAAGGGCACAGACAGCTGGCAAGACATGATGCTGATGAGCCGCTGCCGCCACCACATCATCTGCAACAGCACCTTCAGCTGGTGGGGCGCCTGGCTCAATCCGCGCAAGGGCAAGGTGGTCATCGCGCCCGAACGTTGGACGCGCGATACGGACAGCCGGGAAATTGTGCCGGAAGGATGGGTGAAAGTATCGGTCAAATAAGGAGAAACGGACATGAGCATGTATATGATAAAAAAGACAGTTTATGCGCTGGCGGACATCTTCCGGACCTTCCGCCTCACCGCTTCGCCCAAGCTGATGATGACGCTTCTGGTGAAGAACGAAGAGGAAATGCTGGAGGAGAACCTGCGTTTCCACAAGGCCATGGGGGTGGACGGCTTCATCGTGACCGACAACAATTCCACCGACCGCACGCCGGCGATCATCGAGAAATACAGGCAGATGGGCTGGATAAAGGAAGTGATCCGCGAGACAGCTACGGATTATGAGCAAAAGGCGTGGGTGGACCGCATGATCTGGATAGCCAAAACCCGCTACGGGGCTGACTGGATCATCAACGCCGATGCCGACGAACTGTGGTATGCGCCGTCGGAAAACCTGAAGACGGAGTTGGGGCACACACATGCGAATGTGCTCCGCTGCGAGATGCGCAGCCTCTATCCCGAAGAGGACAAACCGTTCTGGCAATGGACACAGGCCGTGAGATACGTGCCCGATCAGGAGCGCTACGGCCTCTCGCCCTACTCCCTCTTCGAGCGTCAGAACAAGAAGGTGATCCATCGCGCCGCCGGCTATGTGCAGATCTCCATGGGCAATCACAAAGTGGCCATGTTCCCCCGCCGGACGGAGGAGAGCGGCATCCGCGTGTATCACTACAACATCCGAGGCAAGCGGCAGTTTATGGAAAAGATGATCAACGGCGGTCGGCAGCTGGAGCAGCACAAGGGCCGTCACGGCGGCCGTCACTGGCGGTATTTCTATCGTCTGTATAAGGAAGGCAGGCTGGAGGAGGAATACGACCGCGTGATCGGCGCTCGTGCGCTCAGCCGCCTGAAGGCCGACGGATATGTGTATGAGGACGATACGGTGTGCAGGTATTTCAAGGGGAAAGGCTTGTGAGTATGGACAAACATGCCTGCCTGATCATCGCCCACAACGAACCGGAAGTGCTGTGGACACTTCTGGAAATGCTGGATGACGCGCGGAACGATGTGTACCTGCACGTTGACCGGCGCGCCTCGTCTTTGTATGAATCGGCTAAGGGCTACAAGCCGAAAAACGCCACTTTCGTCCTTCTGGAACATCCGATACCTGTCTATTGGGGAGATCTGTCTCAGGTGGAGGTGGAGTATATGCTTTTTGAGCGCGCTTTCTCCCAAGGCCCTTACGCTTATTACCACCTGTTGTCGGGCGTGGATCTGCCCATTAAATCACAAGATTACATTCATACGTTCTTTCGGAAACATCAAGGGAAAGAGTTTGTCGGCTTTTGGACAGATGCTGCTCACAGGCGTGACCTGAACCGGAAAGTCTACCGCTATTATCTCTTTACCCGTTATTCCAAAGGAGGCAATGCTTTTGTCCACGGCATATGCGCCCTGTGCCGCAACCTTTTTCTGGCTCTTCAGAAAGTGACTCGTTACAAGAGGAATCACGGAAACCTTGTCTTTCGGAAAGGTTTCAACTGGGTCAGCGTCACTCAGGATTTCTGTGCCTATTTGTTGTCCCAAAAGGAAAGTGTCTTCCATACTTTTCGCTATACCTTGTGTCCGGATGAGATATTCGTCCAGACAGTGCTGTGGAACTCTCCCTTTCGGGAACGTATTTATAATGAAGCGGATGTCCTTGCCGGATCGATGCGCTATATTGATTGGAAGCGGGGAAATCCGTATGTGTGGCAGGAAAAAGACGCGGACGAGTTGCTCGCGTCTCCTTATCTGTTCGCGCGGAAGTTCGCTTCAGCGTCGGCCGGGGCGTTGCGCAGCGTGTGTGACAAAGTGAAGGAGTGGCGTTAAGCATGTATGCTTTCGATGCTTTGACGCATCCGTTGCAGGATCAGATCCCAGTTGTAGTTCCTTTGCACGTAGCCGATGCCTTTCTTTTCCATCTCCTTGCGAAGCCCTTCGTCAGTGTCCAGCCGATGCAGCTGTCCGATGAAGTCCTGCTGGCTGTAGTAAGCCACAAGTGCCTGACCGCTTTTCCGGATGTGTTCCTCCATCACGTTGCACTTGCCGTTGACCATCATGGCTTTTCCCATGCTGAGCGCTTCCAGCAGGATGAGCGAGAGGCTTTCGTGAAGGGAAGGATTCAGCACGACCTTCGCGTGGCGGATGATCGCAGTCTTTTCATTGTCGCTCACGAAGCCTGTGTAGATGAAGTCCGGATCCTCTGTAGCTTCAAAATACTTGCTGCCCACTAAGACCAGTTTCAGGCGCGAATCCGGGTATTTCTTTTTGTACGCCAGAAAATCGGCGAACACCGTGCCTACTTTGTCCGGATCAATGCGGCCTACGAACAGCAGGTACTCTTCTGGCAGGCGGTACTTGGCTCGTGTCTCTTCCCAGTTGGCTTCTGGGGCGATGTCGATGCCTACGCCGATCACTCCGTGAGGGGATAGGGCTGTTCCGAATATGTTTTCGGCCAGCCGCATTTCTGTCTCCATGTTAAAGCCGATGTAGGCGGCTCGTGTGAACACTTCGGTCAGTATCGGACGGAAAGCATTCTTGTTCTCGTGCAGAGTGGGGATGACCAGGGTCTTTTCTGGCGCATAGAGGGTGGTGTAGTAAGTCTCCGGGTAGTCTACTGTCAACGGGATGAACACGTCATAGTCATCTCTATGTGTCTGGATGTAAGAGAACAGTGCGGAGGAATAGAAACGGTTTTTGCGGTACATGCGCAGCTCGTCCTTCTTCAGGACGGTCCAGACTGGCATGCGGGAGGCGATGCGTCTTAGGAGCGAAAGTCTGTAGAGGCCGATACGGATGTCGCGGACAATCCGCGCGTTGCTCAGAGGAGACTTACGGCGGATGTGGAGCGGATCTGTCTTGAAGCGGCGGACCTTCACACCATCGATGGTTTCTGTCCCTTCCGGATAGTCGGGCGCCTTGGCTCCACGGACGCAGGTGGTCAGCACTTCCACTTCATAATAGGGCACCAATCTTTCGGCCAACATCCGGCAGTGCAGCTCGGCACCCCCGTTGATGTCTTTTCCATACCTGATAACTACAAAGGCGATTTTTCTCATATTGTCAAACGTGTCAGATGAATACTGTCGCAAAAATAGCGATTTTCAGGCTGACGGCACTCATTCTTATGGATTAATTTGGCTGTAACCTTTCGGATCGGCAACTGTTCCCGTATCTTTGTCCTGACAATAACCGTTAAAGGCAGATGCTATTTTTCAAGCCACCGGGCTCACATCCGAGGAGGTGGAGGATCTGTAGCCTTATCTTTCTCCTCATGAGATGTGCCTGAACCGTCCGTTTTGATGCGCCTTTCAAAAGGAAACAGCTTCTTTTTTCAAAAGAAAACCGTTTTCTTTATTCTGCCGGTGTGGAATCCAGCAGATTATGTCTAACTTTGTGCCCTCAAAAAAACTCTAAGTGATTGATGGAATGGAACAAGTGAAATTGGCAATTGTCATACCGGCTTATAAGGCGGAATTCCTTGATGAGGCGTTGGAGTCCTTGGCCTGTCAGACCAACGGCGGTTTCCATGTTTATGTGGGAGATGATTGCAGCCCCAATGATTTGGCCGCTATCGTCAGCCGTTACCAGGACAAGCTGGCTCTCCGTTATCAGCGCTTCCCGGAAAACAAGGGCAAGTCTGATCTGATCGCGCATTGGAACCGTTGTTTGGAAATGATGGAAGGGGAGGAGTATTTTTGCCTCTTCTCAGACGATGACAGGATGGGCACAAGTTGTGTGGAGATGTTCTATCAGACTTTGGAACACGCTTCTGCGGATGTCTATCATTTCAACCTGAGCATCATCAACGAGCGGGGCAGTCTCTTGTGCCAATGTCCGGACTATCCGGAGCTCCTCTCTTCGGCAGCTTTCTTCAGGAGCTTATATACTTATCGGATCGATGCCCGGATGCCTGAGTTCATCTTCAACACCCGTCATTTTTTCCAGTGTGGCGGATTCGTGCCTTTTGATTTGGCTTTCCGTTCTGACAATGCGACTGTCATGGTCTGCGCGTCGGACAAAGGCATACGCACCATTCCCATAGCCAGAGTGTTCTGGCGGGACAGTGGGACTAACCTCTCTTCGGAACGGAATGTCCCTTTGGAGAACATCCGTCGGAAAGCGGAGGCTACGATAGATTTCTGCAATTGGGCGCGTGCCTTTTTTGCTCGGAATGGCCAGCCTTACCCTCTTCCCCTGTCGAAAGAAAGGAGGCTGGCGTTGCGCGACGTGAAAAGGATGTACCCGGCCTGCTCTTGGAGAGAGACGGCTGCCCTGTTGCATGCGTTGGACTGTTTGAAATCCAGCAGACTGCTTTTCTTGTATTATTGGGTTGACTTGTGGCTGTATGTCAAGAAAAAGCGGAAAGTGTTGCGCCGGAAAGAATAGCGCTTTTGTTGGTATGTTGTTGCAATTTGATATGTCATATGAAGAAAAAGAAGGTCTCTGTCATATTGCCTTGCTATAATCAGGGCATCTATTTGTCCGAAGCGCTGGATTCTCTTTTGGCGCAGACTTACTCTGGATGGGAGGCTGTCATTGTCAATGACGGCTCATCTGACTGTACTGAGGATGTAGCGTCGGAGTACTGTCAAAAGGATGAACGCATCCGTTACTACAGACAGGAAAACAAGGGTGTGTCGGCAGCCCGTAATTTAGGAGTTTCAAAGGCTGAGGGAGAGTACATCCTGCCTTTGGATCCTGATGACAAGCTGATGCCGGAATTTATTGACCGGTGTTTGAGTGTCCTGACGCGACATCCTCAATATACGTTGGTTTATACCCAAGTTCGCTTGTTTGGTGTCAAGAATGGCCTTTGGAAGATTCCGCCTTATCGTGATTACAGGTCATTGTTGCTGGCAAATTGTATCGTATGCACTGCTTTGTTCAGGAAGGAGGACTGCCTGAGGATTGGCGGGTATGACGAGAGTATGTATTGGGGCTTTGAGGATTGGGAGTTTTACATCAGGCTGTTGGATGAACGGAAGGAAGTCTGCCAGATTCAGGAGCCGTTGTTCCATTATCGGATCAAGGAAGTGTCGAGAAGCACCGAATGCGATAAGAAAGAGACCAGCCGGAAGGTGCTCACCTATATCTATCAGAAGCATATAGAGCGTTATACGGATTGTTTTGCCACTCCCATAGAGCTGCTTCGAGACTTTGTGTTTTATAAGAATAAGTATGAGCGTCACCATAACAAATGGTACCGCAGGTGGTGGAGACGGATAAGAGGTAAATGATTGGCCGCTCTTTTTTGTTTGGCTGCATATGGTCATCGCGTATCTTCGTCGGCATTTCGCCTGAACGGCATGTCGGGAAGCTTTTTTGAGGGCGGACAATGCAGTATTGCCGCATGTCTTGCGTTTATTTGAATGATTGACTCCAACAAAAACCTATCTTAACTGAGTAAAAGTGGACAAATGAAGAAAATAGCCATTATCATTCCGGCTTACAAGACCCGTTTCCTGAGGGAAACGCTGGATTCCATCGCTTCCCAGACCAGCCGGAATTTCACCCTTTATGTGGGTGATGATGCAAGTCCGGAGAATATCCGGCAGATCGTGGAGCCTTATCAGGCTCAAATGGACATCGTGTACCATCGGTTTGAGACCAACTTAGGCAGTCGGGACCTGACTGCACATTGGGCGCGTTGCATCCGGCTTTCGCACGAGCCTGTCATCTGGTTCTTTTCTGACGATGACGTGATGCCTGCCGATGCGGTGGAGCGCATAGAGCGCGGCACCCGGCAAGCGGGCACTAACCGGATAATGTTCCGGTTCCCGTTGGCGGTGGTGGACGGGGAAGGCCGAGAGCTGCACCGCAATCCGGAAGCGGACGGGACAGAGCAGACGGGCTATGGCCTGCTGCTGGACAAGCTGTCGGGCAGGATCAGTTCGGCTGCCTGTGAGTATGTGTTCAGCCGGGACGTGTGGGAGCAGACGGGAGGCTTTGTCAGTTTCCCGCTGGCTTGGTGTTCGGATGACGCCACGTGGGTGAAGTTCGGCGAATATGCTGGCAAGATTACGCTGTTGCCGGGCGCTCCCGTGTGCTGGCGCAACGCCGCAGGCACCAACATCAGCAACTCCTCCCAGTATGACAAGGAGAAGCTGGAAGCCACACGGCAGTTCATCTGCTGGATCAGGAAACAGTGTAAGGAATATCTGGAGGACGAGCACCTGCATCAGGCTTTGACTATCTATTTGCAGACGATTTTGCGCCAGTCCGTGCATTGGAACTATAAGCTGAGCGAGCTTTACGGACTATGCCGGGCTTTATGGGGCATCAGTCCGCAGGCTTCGTTCCAGACGGCCTTGCATCACCTCCACAGGCGTTCTCGGCGAAGGGTCTCTCATCAGATGGCCGGCTGACCTTTGTTGAAATAGTCAATATCGGAAACATTATATATGGCAAAGATTCTGTTTATCATCCCTTACGTGCCCTATCCCTTGGATTCGGGCGGGGATCAGGCGTTTTACAACATGGTGGACTACCTCCGCCATAAGATGGATGTCTCACTTTTGCTTTGGCTCACGTCTGCCGGCCAGGTGCGCGATGTGGAAGCGTTGAAGAAGCGTTGGGACAATGTGGACTTTTTCCTTTATCAGAAGAAAGAAGAGCAACTGCGGGTGAAGCATCCCCGCTACTATCGCTGGCTGCAGAAAGTGCAGGCGTCGGTGGGACGGAAGATGCGCCGGCAGTTGCTGGTCAGGCCGGAGGGCGGAGAGCAGGATTTGCTGCGCGAGCGTACCACCCTCAACATTTCCCTGTTCAGCCGGTTGGACAAAGGCTATGTGGACTATGTGTACCAGGTAGCTCGGAAAGGGTTTGACTTCATTCAGGTGGAGTTCTACGAGCTGATCTCCTTGGGTTACCTTTTGCCGCCGGACGTGCAGACTCTGTTTGTCCATCACGAGCTTCGCTATATCCGCAACGGAAACGAGCTCTCCCTCTTGAAAGGGCCGGTGGCGGAGGATCATATGGTTTTCAATATCGCCAAAGACTTTGAGCGCAGTGCCTTGAAACGCTATAAGCACGTGATTGCCCTGACCGAGATTGACCGCAAGCTCTTGCAAGACCTGCTGGGCAGCGGGACGCAAGTCTATGCCTCGCCTGCAGTGGTGCATATCCCGGAATGTTCGCCCGGATCCTTCACCGGAGCTTCTACCCATCGGCTGACCTTTGTAGGGACGGAGGGCCATTTCCCGAACATGGATGCCGTGAACTGGTTTTGCCGGGAAGTCGCTCCCGAACTGCGGAGCAGGAATTTCTCTTTCACTTTTGAGGTAGCGGGTGACTGGTACAGCTCTGCCGTAAAAAGCTTGCAGAAAGTATGTCCGGAGATGAAAGTCATGGGCTACGTGCCCGATCTTTCCGCCTTTCTGAAAGGAAGCATTGCTTTGGTGCCTGTCCGCATAGGTAGCGGCATGCGTATGAAGATACTGGATGCTGTCTTTTCCCATGTCCCCTTTGTCACTACTTATAAGGGCGTGGAAGGCATTGATTTCCGCAACGGCGAGGAATGCCTGATGGCCGACACGGCCAGTGGGTTTGCAGACTCCATCGTGCGGCTGGCGGGCGATCCCGGTCTGCAGTCGCGTCTGGTGGCGCAATCCGAACAGCGTCTCCGCTCGCTTTACAATCCGCAGGAAATGTTGGAACGCAGGTGGAACATTTATCAGAAAATCTTGCAAGATAAGGAGTGAATCCCTACCTTTGCGGCGTTTACTATTTAAAGACTTATGCTGAAACAGTTTTTTTCCCTGCTAAATCGCTATATCAAGCCTTACCGCAAGTATCTGGCGTGGGCGTTGGTGTTGAATTTCGTGACACAATGGCTGAACGTGTTTTCCTTTGCGGCCATTATCCCTATATTGAACATCCTTTTCAAGATCGACACGCAAGTCTATGAATACATTCCCATGGACTGGAGTCACCTCGACAAGGATGTGCTGATCAACAATGCCTACTATTGGGTGAGCTACGTGGTGGAGACCTATGGCGCTTTCCTGACCTTGGCCATGATGGGCGGCATTCTGGTGTTCATGACCTTGCTGAAGACAACGGGCTATTTCGCTTCGGCGGCGGTCATGGTGCCGCTGCGAACGGGCATCGTGCGCGACATCCGCATCCAGGTCTATGATAAGGTGTTGCGTCTGCCGCTCGGCTTCTTCTCTGAGGAGCGGAAGGGAGACATCATCGCCCGCATGAGTGCGGATGTGACGGTGGTGGAAAACTCGCTGACCAGCTCTATCGACATGCTTATCCGCAACCCTATCGCTTTGGTGGTATGCTTCTGCACACTGTTTACCGTAAGCTGGCAGATGACTTTGTTTGTGCTGGTGATTCTGCCGTTGGCGGGATGGATCATGGGAGTGGTCAGCCGGAAGCTGAAACGGCAGTCGGCCGTGGCGCAGGCACAGTGGGGCGACATTATGTCGCAGCTGGACGAGACTTTGGGCGGCCTGCGCATCATCAAGGCGTTCATCGCCGAGAAAAAGATGTCGGCCCGTTTCGCCAAGATCAACAACGACTTCCGCAACGCCATGAACTCGATGGTCATCCGCCAGAGTTCGGCTCATCCCATGAGCGAGTTTCTGGGCACTTGTGTCATTGTCATCGTCCTCCTGTTCGGCGGCTTCTTGATTCTGAACCGCACATATGCCCCCATGGACGCGGCTACATTCATTTTCTATCTGGTCATCCTGTACAGCATCATCAATCCCCTGAAGGAGTTTTCCAAGGCTTTCTACAACGTGCCTCAAGGGTTGGCCAGCATGGAGCGTATCGACATGATCCTGAAGGCCGAGAACCCTATCAAGGAACCGGCGGATCCCCTGCCGCTGAAAGCCTTTGAGAATGGGATCGAGTTCCGCGATGTGAGCTTCAGCTATGTGGAAGGCCGTCCTGTCCTGAAGCACGTCAACCTGATCGTGCCTAAAGGCAAGACCATCGCTTTGGTGGGACAGTCCGGATCGGGCAAGTCGACGCTGGTCGATCTGGTGCCCCGTTACCACGAGGTGCGTGAGGGAGAGCTGCTGATCGACGGCAAGAACGTGAAGGACGTGTCTATCCGCAGCCTCCGTTCGCTCATAGGCAACGTGAATCAGGAGGCTATCCTTTTCAACGACACATTCTATAACAACATCACTTTCGGTGTGGAGCATGCCACCATGGAGCAAGTCATAGAAGCGGCCAAGATTGCCAATGCCCACGACTTCATCATGGAGACCGAACATGGTTACGACACCATGATCGGCGATCGTGGCGGCCGTCTCTCCGGCGGACAGCGCCAGCGCATCAGCATCGCCCGCGCCATCCTGAAGAACCCGCCCATCCTGATATTGGACGAGGCCACTTCCGCGCTCGACACCGAGTCTGAGCGCTTGGTGCAGGAGGCTTTGGAACGGCTGATGAAGTCGCGCACCACCATTGCCATCGCCCACCGTCTGAGCACCATCAAGAATGCCGATGAAATCTGTGTGCTCTATGAGGGCGAGATTGTGGAGCGGGGCACCCATGAGGAGCTGATAGCCCTGAACGGCTATTACAAGCGTCTGAACGATATGCAGAGCTTATGATTTTTTCTGATGCAGACGATGCGGAACTGATTTATAGGAGGTGCCGTATTCCTGCGGCACAATCACCAGTCATGCCTTTCTGTCTTTTTTCCAGCATTCGGATAGGAAGGGTTGTGCGGCAGGAATGCCGCACCTCCTTCTTGATTCCGCCTCCTAATCAACTTGATTATTCTATACAATCAACTTGATTTCACTGCTTGGCCAAGCTGTTTTTTTAGGGGAAGTCTGCATTGATGGCTTCACACTTTCACGCAGATGTCAATTTCTTGAAAACCTGCTTGTTGCGGTGAAAGGAAGGAGTGGTTTCATCTCTCATGTGCTTTCAACGTGACGCACACTGTTTCACCGGAATGTTTTCTTTTTCAGCCTGTTGTCTCCAAGGTGAAGGCGTGAAGCTTTCAATCCGGTTTTCTCTAGCAAGAGACTGGAAAAGGAGGTATGACGGATTAGAAAGTCAAACAAAATCGGCATACTCCCCATCCATGTGAATGGCACGCGTGCCGTCCAT
>CALUOU010000094.1 GCA_944322335.1 uncultured Bacteroides sp. | reverse complement strand
GTATGAAAACCGCAGCATTGCTTTTGACCGTTTTCTGCTTGCTGAGTTGCCAAGGCAGGCAAGCGGAGAAGGAAACGGACTTCACCGAAGTGTGGACTTTTGAGGCCGGCGATTCCCGCAGGCTGATTGCCGAATGCGTGGATTCGGTCTCTTACCTCCCGTTGCGGCTGGCGGGGGATGCCCTGATCCGCAACATTGACAAGATGGTATTCAAAAACGGACTGATGTATATAGGCGACTTCCGCACCCGCAAGATTGTGGCCTGTGATCGGGAGGGCAACTGCCTTTTCACGCTGAACCGCTATGGAGCGGGCGAGGGAGAATATCAGGAGATCAAGTCGTTCACAGTGACGGAAAAGTACATTTATGTGTTGGACAATTACAGGCATAAGGCATACCTGTATGACGCCAAGACCGGGCAATACGCTGGCCGGAAAGACCTGCCTGTGACGGCATGGGACATCGGATCGCTCTCGGCGGACAGATTCCTGCTGGCGTTTGTCCCCATGCATCGCGGAGAGCTGGCCCAACGGCAAGAACGTCATCTCATTTTCGTGACGGACGGCGATTTCAACATCCTGCAAAGCATCTGTCCCTATGACGAGACCTACGCCGAGCCGTTGGGTCTGACCTGCTACTTCACGGCAGATGAAGATTATGTCTATTTCACTTCCTTCCGGTTTGACGGGGTGACCGTGTTTCCGAAAACCCGTCCGGAGGATCATTACCGGATAGGTATCGGTTTTGAGAACGGACTGTCGGCAGACGAGCGTTCGGATTCGAAAAAGATGCGGGAAAGCCGGGCCAATTATCTGTCAGCCACTCCCTTCTTTTGCGGTGACTTTGTGTCACTGGACATAGCCGAAGGAGAATATAGCTTTACCTGCCTTTACAACAGAAAGGACTCCACGTTTTATCACAATCCTTCCGATGAGAGCATGAGCGCTTTCAATGCATTGATGCCTCCGACAGGCAGTCATGAGAACCGCCTGATCAGTGTCATTCCGGGAGACGAGGCCATGTACCGGGATTTGGTCAACGCCGGATTCAAGAAAGCCTCTCCCGCCATTGAGGAACAGATCCGAAACGGCGACTTCATATTGCTGCTTTATACCATGAGACAGCCTGCCGCGCAATCGGTGCCGTCGGATGAGCCATGAGTGCGGAATGAGGATGCATGCAAAAAAGAGATGGATTTATCTCCTCATGATGAGAGAATTATATCCTGTTTTGAATACAAACTGAATACAGGCAGGTGGGTGACAGAAGAGCTGAATACAATTTTGAATACATCTTTTCGTCAGCTTTTTAGGAGGAGTGTAATCTTTCTGTGGATATTTTCCCTAATTTTGCAACCGATAGATGAAGTGGTAAAAATAAGACCTAATGTGTGAATAATGAAAAATAAACGGAACAGAAACTGGATTGGAGGCGTGTGGATTTGCCTGCTCTTGTGCGCACAGCCCGTGTCGGCAAGCGGCCCGTCGCGCATGCTTTCGCTGGAAGAAGCGATAGAGATAGCCAAGCGGAATTCTTATACGGCACAGTTGGCGAGATACAGTTTCATGAGGCAGTACTGGAACTACCGTTCCTACCGCGCCGAACTTTTGCCTGCCCTTAACCTGACGGGCAACCTGATGAACTTCGACCGCTCCATCGTGGAGGTGCGCGATGCCGATTCAGGACGGGTGAACTATGTGGACAACAATTCGCTGGCCAACGACCTGACCCTTTCCATTGACCAGAACATCCCTCTGCTTGGCGGAACGCTCTCACTCCAGTCGTCCCTCTCGCGGCTCGATCAGTTCAGTTATGACGAAACGACCTATAACTCCGTGCCTCTTATCCTGAACTATACCCAGCCCATTCGGGCATACAACTACCTGAAATGGCGGAAAAAGACGGCGCCTCTGGAATACGAGCAGGCTAAGAGGAGCTATCTGGAAGAATTGGAAAACATCACGATCAGTGTGACCAACCTGTTTTTCAACGTGCTTTCGGCACAGGAAGACTATCGCCGGAGCCGTGCCGAATATGAAGACCGCAGGCGGCTGATGGCCATTGCGGAGCGGAGGCTTGAGCTGGGAACGACCACGAAAAGCGAGGTGCTACAGCTGGAACTGTCGATGCTGAACGCCAAAATGAACGTGAACTCCACCGGCCTGACTCTGCGCACCCGCATGTTTGAGCTGTTTTTCTACCTGCGCATCACGGATTATGATGACATAGAACTGATGCTGCCCCACGATGTGCCGGATGTCGAACTGATGGTGGAGGATGTGCTCGAAAAGGCTTATGACAACTCCACTCATCCCCTGACGCAACAGCTCAGTCTGCTGGAGTCGCAACGCGCCTTGGCTGAGACCAAAGCCAGCCGGGGCTTGCAGGTGGAATTCCGGGGGCGGCTGGGGCTGACACAGACGGGACATAACCTGACCGCTGCCTACCGCCGGCTGAAGGACTATGAAAACGTGGGGCTGACCATGACCATTCCGCTTTATGATTGGGGGATGGGAAAAGGAAAGGTGAGAATGGCCAAGATGGATCTGGAGATCACCCGCACTCAGGTAGAGCAAGCCAATATAGAGTTCGCTCACGACCTGCGCACCAAGGTGATGCAGTTTAACAACCAGGCGGAACAATGCCGCACGTCGATGCGGGCGCAGGACATCGCTGAGGAGCGTTACGGCATCATGAAGCGGAGGTTTGAGAACGGAGCGGTGACGGTGACAGACTTGAATACAGCTCAGCAGGAGTTTGAAAGTGCCCGTCATCAGTATATCAGCCAGCTTCAGCAATTTTGGGCAGACTATTATGAAATACAGAGACTGACTTTGCATGACTTTATCCGGAAGCGGGATCTGGAGATCGATGTGGAGAAACTGTTTTAACTATTAACCGCTAATTACTGTAAACTATGTATGTAAGAACTGGGCTGCTTGTGTTGGCCGCAAGCGTTTTCCTGTGTGGCTGCAGACAGAAGGATACGCAAGGAGAAGAGGAAGGACAGCCGATGGAAACGGCTGTTCAGAAATTGAATGAAAACTATGTGGACACCATGATCATGCGCAAGCAGGTGTTTTACCAGCAAGTGAAATGCAACGGCAAGCTGAGGGCGGCGGCCAAAAGCGAACTGTCCGTACAGGCCACGGGTGTGTTGCATGAAATCTTTGTCAAAAACGGTCAGCGTGTGGAGAAAGGTGAGCTGCTGGCATCTGTGGACAAGCGCGACGCGCGGCGGGAGCTGGAAAAAGCTCAGCAGGACATGGAAAGGGCGCGGATTGACTTGGTGGACAAGCTCATCGGACAGGGGTATGACGAAAACATGGAGAATGTGCCGGAAGCCATATTGGAACGTGCCCGGGTGACTTCGGGATTCTCAGCGGCGGAATATGCCCTGCAGACAGCCCGCATCAACCTGGAACGCTGCGACCTGCATGCACCCTTTGCCGGAAGGGTGGCGGACATGGACTGCAAGCTCTACCAGCAGCCGGAAGGGAAATTCTGTACCCTGATAGATGACTCACAGTTTGATGTGGAGTTCAGCATTCTGGAGGCCGAGCTTCAGATGGTGGAAGTGGGGCAGAAGGTGACCGTAGCTCCGTTTGTGGACGAGGAGCAGACATTTGAGGGACTGGTGACCGAAATCAACCCTTCCATTGACGACAAGGGGCAAGTGAAAGTAAGGGCAAGAATCAGGAACAGGGGCGGCGCACTGATGGAAGGCATGAATGTGATGGCTGTGGTTGAAAAAGCTGTTCCGGACATGTTTGTGGTGCCCAAGGATGCCGTGCTGATGCGAGACGGCTTTCATGTCCTGTTCCGTTACGAGGAAGGCCGTGCCGTGTGGACATATGTTGATGTGATCTATGCCAACATCAGCTCGTATGCCGTGACGGGCAACAAGCGGAAAGAGACAAAACTCCGGGATGGCGATGTGGTCATCACCTCTGGCAACCTCAACCTGGCAGACGGCACGGAAGTCCGTCCGATCGGACATGCCGCTAATCATTAATCACTAACCGTTAACCGCATGATTGTACGAAATCTGATACATAGGCCGATTGCCGTAACGATGTGCCTCATTGCATTGGTTGTCATCGGATGCATCTCCTTCCGCTACATTCCGGTTTCGCTGATGCCGGACATTGACATTCCGCAAATCACGGTGCAGGTTTCTTGTCCCGGCGCTTCGGTGCGGGAGGTGGACAGCCGTGTGGTAGCACCCTTGCGGGGACAGCTGATGCAGGTCGCAGGCCTGAAAGACATACATAGCGAGTCGCGGATGGACGCAGGCACCCTCTTTCTGGAATTTGAGGCTGGAAGCAACATCGACCTGATCTTCATCGAAGTGAACGAAAAAATAGACCGGGCCATGAGCCGGATGCCGAAAGAACTGGAACGCCCCAAGGTCATCAAAGCCAGTGCGATGGACATTCCTGCCTTTTATCTGGATCTCTCGCTCAAAGACGAACAGCCCGGAAAGGACGGAAGCTTGCCGGCGGCAGGAAGCGGGTTCGCCCGTTTAGGCGAGTTCGCCCGCAACATCGTGAGCAAGCGCATCGAGCAGTTGCCGCAAACAGCCATGGTGGATTTCTCTGGAACGACTGGAGCGGAAATCATCTGCATACCCGACGAACGGAAACTGCAGTCTATGGGAATGGACATGGAAGCGCTGGCCAATGCCATACAGAAGGCGGACATCACCTTGGGAGCACTTTCTGTGGTAGACGGGCTGTACCGTTACAACCTGCATTTTGACGCGCAGCTGCTCACCAAGGAAGACATTGAGAACGTCTATCTCAACCACGAGGGAAGGCTGGTGCAGCTTAAGGATCTTTGCAGGGTGGAGGAGAAGCTGGCCGCGCGGGCTGGGCTGGTGCGTCACGGAGTGAGGAATGCCGTGACCATGGCTGTCATCAAGCAGAACGACGCTCAGATGGAGGATCTGCAGGAAAGCATAGACAACTTGGTGGAGAGCCTGCGGAAGGAATATCCGGATATACAGTTTGACCTGACGCGTGACCAGACCCGCCTGCTGACCTACTCCATTGACAACTTGGGCCAGAACCTTTATGTGGGAGCCATCCTGGCATGTCTGGTGCTGTTTCTCTTCATGAAAGACTGGCGGATGCCGTTGCTGATAGTCATCAGCATTCCGCTTTCGCTTATCGTAACCTTGTTGAGCTTCCATCTGCTGGGTATCTCGTTGAATGTCATTTCCCTTTCGGGACTGATCCTTGGCACGGGAATGATTGTGGATAATTCCATCATAGTCATAGACAACACCATGCAGCGGTGGCGGGAGGGAAGACCGTTGGCCGATGCGTTAGTGAAAGGCACGGGCGAAGTGTTCGCCCCGATGCTCAGTTCGGTATTGACAACGTGTTCGGTTTTCGTTCCGCTGATATTTCTGAGCGGTATCGCCGGGGCATTGTTCTATGATCAGGCCATGGGTGTGACCATCGCCCTTTTCTCCTCGCTTTTCGTGGCAGTGCTGGTCATTCCTGTGTATTTCTTTGTGTTATACAGGCGGAATAGGTCCTGTCCAGACGGGCAATCGTTAGACCGCAGGTTCCACATAGACATCTACGCGCCTTACGGGTGGGGCGTGAAGAAGACGATGCGCAATCCCCGCAAGAGTATTCTCATCTTCTGCCTGGCCATTCCTGCCATTTTCTTCATCTATGGACATTTGGAAAAGGAACGCCTGCCATACATGGAGCATGATGATGCCTTGATGAAAATAGACTGGAATGCCGGCATATCAGTGGAAGAGAATGACAGGCGGGTAGGGGAGCTTCTGCGGCAGGCTGACGGGCTGCTCACGGCTTCCACTTCCATGATCGGTGTGCAGGATTTCGTGTTGTCACACACGGAAGATCTGACCACTTCGGAGGCAGTGGTCTATCTTCAGGCCAAAGACGGGGGCAATCTGCGGCTGGCTCAACAGAAAATGACAGATTACCTGACTGCACATTACCCCAAAGGGACAATGGACTTCGGGCTTTCCGGAAACATCTTCGACCTGATTTTCTCCAACGATGATGCCGACTTGGAAATCCGTCTGCAACGTCAGGACGGCGGGCGGCCCGATGTGCAGGAGGCACGGGCTTTTGCCGATGCCCTGTCCCGCCATTTCCCGGATTTGCTGATACAGCCGGTAGTGGCCGAGCAGAATCTGGAATATAGAGTGGATCCCGAACAGATGGCCTTATACAAAGTGTCGTATGCCGCCTTGCTTTCCCGTCTCAAGACCTTGGTCAACCGGAACGAGGTGTATGCCATCAACGAGGGCGCACGCTCTTTGCCGGTGATTATCGGGAGACAGCATGTGGACAGCCGCCAGTTGCTGCAAAACACGGTGCGCAACAGCGAAGGTGTGGAAGTCCCCTTGCGCTATCTGATACAGGAGGCACGGGGTGAGGATTTCAAACGTCTGTATTCGGGAAACGGAGGGGACTACTATCCCGTGCAGGTTGTGGCAGATGACCGGACTGTGGAAAAGGTAGTGGATTTCACGGAACAGCTGGTCAAGTCCGATTCCCGTTATTCGGCTTCCTTTGCAGGCAATTATTACGAAAGTCGTGCGTTGATCGGCGAATTGGCTTTGGTGTTGGGAGTGGCGGTGGCTTTGCTCTATTTCATCCTGGCCGCGCAGTTTGAAAGCTTGGTGCAGCCCTTGATCATTCTGTCTGAAGTGGTGATCGATGTGTTCTGGGTATTTCTTGTTCTTTGGATGCTGGGCGAGTCGCTGAACATCATGTCCATGATCGGCCTGGTGGTGATGAGCGGCATCATCATCAACGACTCTATACTGAAGGTAGACACCATGAACCGGATGCGGCGCGAGGGAAGGAACCTGATAGGAGCCATCTGGCGGGGCGGGCACAGCCGTCTGCGTCCCATCCTGATGACTTCGCTCACGACCATTCTGGCCGTTGTGCCTTTCCTGAGCCGGGGCGATATGGGATCTGATTTGCAGTTCCCTTTGTCGCTTACGCTGGTTGTGGGCATGATAGCGGGCACTTTGGTGAGCCTGTTCTTCATTCCTCTGATTTATTATTTGGTATATAGAAAAAGGAATTGACCGTTGATCCATATGAACCGTATCCCTTCTTTCAGTCTTCTGCTTATTCTGGTCATACTGATGACCATTGGAGCGGCTTTGATCCCTTTGGTAGATGTAGGCTCTTCACCTAAACCCCGGCAAGGGAAGACGCTCACCATCAGTTATGGATGGCCGAATGCTTCGCCCAAAGTGGTTGAGCAGGAAGTGACCTCGAAAATCGAAGGGCTGGTGTCTGCTGTGCGGGGAGTGGCCGAAGTGTCTTCCATCTCCAATTTCGGATCAGGACAGGTGAAAGTGGTCTTGAAAAAGGAGGCGGACGTGTCTGCTGTCAAGTTTGAGATTTCCTCCTTGTTGAAGCAGATCCGCAAGAAGCTTCCCGAAGGGGTTTCTTACCCTGAACTGGCCGGCGGAGAGGTGGTGAACGAAAACGGATCCGGAACGGAAGAGACAAGGCTGCTGCTGACCTATCAAGTGAATTCCAGCTTGAGCGGCAAGCAAATCAAGGAATACATGGAGCAGCACGTGGAGCCGGTGGTGAGAAATTGGGAGGATGTGGTGCGCGTCGATGTGACCGGAGGCACGTCGCAATACCTGGAGATCTCTTACGACCCTTTGGTGGTGGCCAACTATGGACTGACCATTGCCGATGTGGAAGACGGGATCCGGAGCTTTATCGGGAAGTCAGACATTGTGGGTGATGTGATGCGGACTGATGAGGATGGAGAGGAGCGGCGCATCACGCTCTACCTCAAGACCTCCCGTTTTGACCGCCAGATCGGCGAGGTTCCTTTGAAAGCTGTGGGTGAAAAAATCATTTACTTGAACGACCTCGCAAAGTTCGAATACAAAGACCGGTTGCCAGACTACTATTTCCGTGTTAACGGACTGAACACGATCTACCTGAACATCATTGTGGACAAGGATGCCAACGAAATTTCCCTGTCGCGCCAATTGCGGGATAAGGTGGAGGAGCTGAAACCTCGCCTGCGCGAAGGAATCTACCTCACGCTGACGCATGATGCGGCCAAAGAAAAACAGTCGGAGTTGGAGAAACTGGTGAGCCGCACATTGATGTCGCTGGCCATCCTGCTGGTTTTTGTCTATGCCGTGCGGCGCAGCTGGAAATACCTGGCTATTATCGCCACTACTTTGGCGGCGGATATTCTGATTGCCGTCATGGCTTATTGCATGTTCGGCATGCGGCTTCACACCTTTTCGCTGGCCGGCATCACCGTGTCGCTTGGCCTGATTATCGATGCGGCCATTGTCATGGTGGATCACTACAGCTATTATTACAACCGGAAAGCCTTTCTGGCCATTCTGGCAGCCCTGCTGACGACTATCGGTTCGTTGATTGTGATTTTCTTCATGCCGGAATACATCCAGCGGGATTTATACGACTTTTCATGGATCATCATCATCAACCTGACAGTAGCTCTTGCTGTCGCTTTGCTGTTCGTTCCGCCTTTGGTAAGCCAGTTCCGCTACAGCAGCCGCATGCCCGTCAGGAAAGAAAGGCGCTTCAGGCAGGTCATAGCCTGGACGCGCTTTTACCGCAAGTACATCGTTTTCACTCAACGGCACAAGTGGGTTTATTACATTTTGCTGGTGTTGGCTTTCGGCATTCCGTTTCATGCTTTGCCAGACCATCTGGAGGGAGACGATGTCTATTATCATGACCGGGATGAAGAGAGCCGCCCTTGGCAGGAGGTGGCCTATGATGCGACCTTCGGTTCCACTTTTTTCCAGACCAAGCTGAAAGAGCCTTTAAGCAAGGTGTTTGGCGGGACCATGCGACTTTTTGCCGAGTCTTTGGGTGAAGATACCTATGCGGAGGAGGAAGAAGAAATGAAACTATACATTCGGGCACGGATGCCTTTGGGAGGCACGGCTCAGGAGCTGAATGAGAAAGTGCAGATTTTGGAAAACTTCCTGACGGAATTTGAAGAGATCAAGCGGTTTGAGACTCGTGTGGACCGATGGGGTGGCTCTGTGACCGTAGAGTTCCGGAAAGACGTGCTCGACACCGCTTTCCCCTACGTGCTGGAAAACAAGGTCATTGGGAAAGTGATCTCCATCGGAGGAGCGGACTGGAGCACCTTCGGAGTGAGCGAGCGAGGTTTCAGCAACTCACTGAACCTGCAATACCGTTCCAACCGCATCGAGATTGCCGGTTATAACTACAACACTCTCTACCGCTATGCGGAAGACATCTGCGTGCGCCTGAAGCAGAACCATCGTGTGACGGACATCCTCATCGAGACACCCGGATATGAGCGGCAGGAAGATGAACTCTACATGATCTATAACAAGCTGAGTCTCGCTCTCTATGGCCGTCATCCGGAAGTCATGCACAACGCTCTGCGCGAGCTGCTTTCAGGCGTGGATCTGGATCAGCCTTACGAAGACCGGTTTGTCCGGACAGACGTGCGTCTGCGTTCGCTCCAGACCGACCGGTTCGATGTCTGGGACTTGGAACATGCCCATGTCCAAACATCGGAGGGGGACGTGTGGCTCCCCCCTTTCATGGAAATGGGGAGAAGGGAAGCGAAGAACAGCATCCCCAAAAAGAACCAGGAATATGTGCTGAGGGTGGCTTTCAATGTGCTGGGGTCGTATGGCTACACTGCTGAGTACATTCGGGAAGTGACCGAAGAGTTCAACGACCGTTTCCCTGTGGGTTACCGGTGTGTGAACAGCACATTGAACTGGTATGAGGACGAGGGCACTCAGTATTGGCTCATTCTGCTCATCGTAGTCATTATTTATTTTATATGTGCGGTCTTGTTTGAGTCGCTCCGTCTGCCATTTGTCATCATTACCCTGATACCTGTTTCGTTCATCGGCACTTTCCTGACTTTCTATTTCTCAGGAATAAAATTCGGCACAGGCGGCTTTGCCTCCTTGGTGTTGCTGAGCGGCATTGTGGTCAATGCGGGCATTTACATCATCAATCAGTATAACAACCAGAAAGCGGCAGGCAAGGCATACACATTGCTGCCCGTCAGCCAGTATGTGAAAGCTTATAACCACAAGATCATTCCTGTCTTTCTGACCACTCTTTCCACCATTTTGGGGTTGGTCCCCTTCCTGTTTGACGGTCCGGCGGAAGAGTTCTGGTTCTCGTTTGCAGTCGGAACATCGGGCGGCTTGCTCTTTTCCATGCTGGCCTTGATCTTTGTCATGCCTATTTTTATGCCGTTAAGGAATAAACGCTCCGGCAACAGAAAGGGCTGTCTGCGCTTGGAGAATCGCTTGGCCCAATGACAGCCGACACCAGTTGGACTTTTATAGTCAGTTCTGTCTCACTATGATAAGCTTTTCAGGTCCCGTAAGTGCCCGCTTCAGGGACTCTGTGTGCGGAGATCTAAAGACACAGCGTGATACAGTCATTGCACATGCGTATGCAAGACTTCGCATCAACGTATGCAAAGCTTTGCATCAACGTATGCAGGATCTTGCACAGGCGCATGCAAAACGGTTATGACGGTCAAAGTCCGATCGGTCCCTAAACGATGGTTTCTCCATGTTTTCATAAACCCTGACCACAGTGGACAAGTGACAGGCTGGCAAGTCTGTAAGAGAGGATTCCTGCCGTCCTGCCTGTTTACGGATGAGGACGTGTAAAGAAACTGCATTGGTAGGTTTGATCTGCGTTGTCGTGTCCGGCACGGAGCATCATGCGGTCGTGCCTGCCCAACGTTGATGATACCAAATGCGAAATAACCACGTATTTCAATCAACAGCTAAAAGTTTGAATTTACGTGAGTTATTTCGCATGAGTCGTATGCAAAAAATTAATAGCTCAACTTTATCCCTGCAAAAAACGAACGGGGCATGCCCGGACCGTATATATACCCAGAGTCTCTGTCAGCTCCTTTGTCAAAGTCGTTCTGATAAGCGTTGAATAGATTCTGAATCCCTGCATTAAGCTGAAGTGTTGTACCCTTGTACAAGTTGAAGTCATACGATGCCTTGAATCCCACGTCCATGAAAGTTCCGGTTTTTTCCGTCCGGTTCGTTTCAATATAGCCGGAATGGTGTTCCA
>CALUOU010000093.1 GCA_944322335.1 uncultured Bacteroides sp. | reverse complement strand
GGCGGATCTTCAGCCTGAGAAACGCCGCTGAATCATCATCCGGCTTAGCAAGCTTGCTTATAAGCTCAAAAAGCGAAAGGACTTAAATACTTAATGATTTATGAATACATTGAAAGGGAAAAAGATAGTGTTGGGCATTACAGGCAGCATTGCCGCCTATAAAGCCTGCTATCTCATTCGCGGCCTCATCAAGCGTGGGGCGGAAGTGCAGGTGGTGATCACGCCGGCCGGAAAGGAGTTTATCACGCCCATCACTCTGTCGGCCTTGACCGGCAAGCCTGTCATCAGTGACTTTTTTGCCCAACGTGACGGGACTTGGCACAGCCATGTCGATTTAGGGCTTTGGGCTGATGCCATGCTGATTGCTCCCGCCACGGCTTCCACCATCGGAAAAATGGCCAACGGCATTGCCGACAACATGTTGGTCACGACGTATCTTTCGGCCAAAGCTCCCGTATTCGTGGCTCCGGCCATGGATTTGGATATGTATGCCCATCCTTCCACCAGGCGCAACCTGGAAACGCTCCGTTCTTATGGCAACCGCATCATAGAGCCGGCGACGGGAGAGCTGGCCAGTCATCTGGTGGGCAAGGGGAGAATGGAAGAGCCGGAAAACATCATCCGTTGCCTGGAAACCTATTTTGCCTCTCAGGAGGGGGACTTGTCGGGGAAAACCATTCTGATCACCACGGGGCCTACGTATGAGAAAATAGATCCGGTGCGTTTCATTGGCAATTACTCTTCTGGGAAGATGGGGTTTGCCTTGGCCGATGAATGTGCCGGCAGGGGGGCTAAAGTCATTCTGCTGACCGGACCGGTACAGCGGGAAACACACTATCCGATGTACCGCCGTCATGATGTGGAGTCGGCTGAACAGATGTATCACGCGGCGATGGAGTGTTTTCCGGAAGCGGACGCGGCCATCCTGTGCGCGGCCGTGGCCGACTATACGCCGGAGCACGTGGCCGACAAGAAGCTGAAACGCGAACAGACCGGCGAGATCACTCTTCACTTGAAACCCACTCATGACATAGCCGCCGCTTTGGGCAAGCTGAAACGGGAGAAATACCCCCGGAAAGTTTTGGTGGGGTTTGCCTTGGAAACCAATGACGAGCAGCGCAATGCCTGGGAGAAGCTGAAACGCAAAGGACTGGACTTCATCGTGCTCAACTCGCTGAACGACCAGGGAGCCGGCTTCAGGCATGACACCAATAAGGTCAGCATCATCGATGGGGAGAGAACCGTGGAATATCCTCTGAAGCCTAAGACTGAAGTCGCTGCGGACATTGTGGACAGGCTGGCGGAAGTGTTTAAGCAAGAAAACTAATTCAAACAAAAAAGAAATGCTTCGCTCACTTTACATACAGAACTATGCGCTGATCGAAAAGCTGGACATCGGCTTTGACAAAGGCTTTTCGGTGATTACCGGCGAGACGGGAGCCGGCAAGTCAATCATATTGGGGGCAATCGGTCTGCTGCTGGGACAGCGTGCCGATGTGAAGGCCATCCGGCGGGGAGCGTCGAAATGCATCATTGAGGCGCATTTCGAAATCAGCGCTTACGGCATGCAGCCTTTCTTCGAAGAGAGAGAGATGGACTATGACGACGATTGCATCCTGCGCCGTGAGGTCTATGCGTCGGGCAAGAGCCGGGCGTTCATCAATGACACGCCAGCATCATTGGCTCAGATGAAGGAGCTGGGAGAACTGCTGATCGATGTTCATTCCCAGCATCAGAACCTGCTCCTGAACAAGGAAGGGTTCCAGCTGAATGTGCTCGATCTGCTGGCGCACAACGAGGAGGCTTTGGCTGCCTATCGGAAGGCTTACCACGAATGGAAACAAGCTCAACAGGAAATGGAAGTTCTCATGGCCCAATCCGAACAGGCCAAGGCGGACGAGGACTACATCCGTTTCCAGCTGGAACAGTTGGAAGACGCCCAGCTCTCGCCGGGAGAACAGGAGGAACTGGAGCGGGAAGCGGACACCCTGAGCCATGCCGAGGAGATCAAGGCGGGTCTGTATCGGGTGGATCAGGCGTTGGCTTCAGACGAAGGGGGGGTGTTGACTGGGCTGAAAGACTGTCAGAACATCATGCGGTCTTTGCAGCGGGTTTATCCTGTGGCTTCGGAACTGACCGGACGGCTGGAAAGCAGCTACATCGAGCTGAAAGACATCGCTCAGGAGATCAGCGGAAAGGAAGAGGAAATAGAGTTCAATCCTGAACGCCTGGAGGAGGTGAACAGGCGGTTGAACCTGATCTATACACTGCAGCAGAAGCATCGTGTGGCTACGGTGGATGAATTGCTGAGGCTGGCCGACGAGTATCGGGAAAAGTTGGATGCCATCACTTCTTCCGATGACCGCATCGAGGAGCTGAAAGCACAATGCGCGGCTCTGCATGAGAAAGCGAAGATGCAGGCAGCCGTGCTGACACAGGCACGAACGGCTGCCGCCAGGAGGGTGGAAAAAGAAATGGCGGCACGCCTGATCCCGTTGGGAATGCCGAATGTGCGTTTCCAGGTGGAAATGGGAACACGGAAGGAACTGGGCGCGCATGGGGCGGACACGGTGAATTTCCTGTTCTCGGCCAATAAGAACGGCACGCTGCAGAGCATCTCCTCCGTGGCCTCCGGAGGTGAGATCGCGCGGGTCATGCTCTCCATCAAAGCCTTGATAGCAGGAGCTGTGAAACTGCCAACCATTGTATTCGACGAGATAGACACCGGCGTGTCCGGCGAAATAGCCGACCGCATGGCCGACATCATGCAAGAAATGGGCGACAGCAACAGGCAGGTCATCAGCATTACCCATTTGCCGCAGATCGCCGCCCGTGGACGCGCTCACTACAAAGTCTATAAGGAAGACAACGAGACGGAGACCAACAGCCACATCCGGTGTCTGACCGATGAGGAACGGGTGGAGGAATTGGCTCACATGCTGAGCGGGGCAACCTTGACAGAGGCAGCTCTGAACAATGCAAGGGCACTCCTGAGCAGAAACTGAGAACGCGTAACCAAGATAAAAAACAGAAAAAGAAATGAATAGCAACAACGAAATGATATTTGGTGTCCGTGCTGTGATTGAAGCCATACAGGCAGGGAAATCCATCGATAAGATATTAGTGAAGAAAGACATACAGAGCGATCTGTCCAAAGAACTGTTTACGGCGCTGAAAGGCACGCTCATTCCTGTGCAGCGTGTGCCGGTGGAGCGCATCAACCGCATCACGCGCAAGAATCATCAGGGAGTGGTGGCTTTCGTCTCGGCAGTGGAGTATCAGAAGGCGGAAGACTTGGTGCCTTATCTGTTTGAGCAGGGAAAGTCGCCGCTGTTTCTCGCGCTGGACGGCATCACCGATGTGAGAAACTTTGGAGCCATTGCCCGCACGTGTGAGTGTGCGGCTGTGGATGCGGTCATCATCCCGGCTAAGAACAGTGTCACGGTCAATGCCGATGCCATAAAGACTTCGGCCGGTGCCTTGCATAAATTGCCGGTGTGCAGGGAGCATAGCCTGAAGGAAACCTTGCAATATTTGAAAGAAAGCGGTTTCCGTCTGGTGGCTGCCACTGAAAAAGGAGACTATGACTATACACAGGCAGACTATACCGGTCCCATGTGCATCATTATGGGGGCGGAAGACCGGGGAGTCTCTTATGACAACCTGGCTCTGTGCGATGAATGGGTGAAGATCCCCATGCTGGGCACCATCGAGTCGCTGAACGTGTCGGTGGCGGCCGGCATTCTGATTTATGAGGCGTTAAAGCAACGAATGAAACAAAACGATACACTATGAAGGAAAGATTAATCTGCTTGCTGGCTCTCTGTTGTTTGGCGCAGTGGAGCATAGCTCAGACACCCAAATGGGTGGAGAAAGCCAAACGTGCAGTGATCTCAATCGTAACGTATGATCAAGATGATAAGATTCTGAACACGGGAAACGGATTTTTTGTGACAGAGGACGGGGTGGCTGTGTCTGATTATACCTTGTTTGAAGGTGCTCAGCGTGCCGTTGTCTTGGACGCTGAGGGAAAACAAATGTCTGTGGCCTGCATCATGGGCACTGATGACATGTATGACATCATCAAGTTCAAAGTGGATATTCCGGGCAAGAAAGTGATGTCTCTGCCTGTTGTCACGGCCTCGCCCGTGGCTGGTGCTGAAGTCTATCTCTTGCCTTACTCCACCAAGAAAAGCCGTTTCTGCGTTACGGGAAAGGTGAATGCGGTGGACAAGGTGGCGGCCGGCAACGACTATTACACGTTGGGCATGCAGTTGCAGCCTAAGATGGTGAGCTGTCCGGTGGCTACGGCGGAAGGCGAAGTGTTTGGGATCGTTCAGCCCTCGTCCGGAGCGGACACGGCAAGCATCTGTTATGCGGTGGACATCCGTTACGCCATGTCTTTAGAGATTACAGCTTTGTCATACAACGACATGTCTTTGCGCAGCATAGGCATCAAGAAGGCTCTGCCCAATACAGAGGAACAGGCCATGGCTTTTCTTTTCATGATCTCAGGCCAGGTGACACCTGAAAAATACAGGGAGCTGTTGGACGACTTTGTCGCTCAGTTTCCAGAGAGTGCGGACGGCTATATCCGCCGTGCCGGTTACCGCTTGCAGCAAGGTGCTGGCGAGGCTTCACTGACGGCGGTGGAGGCCGATTTGGACAAGGCTTTGGAGGTGGCCGACGCGAAGGACGATGTTTATTACAACCGCGCCAAGCTGATTTACACGTACCTCTTGCAGCAACCAGACAAACCTTATAAAGACTGGTCTTACGACAAAGCCTTGAAGGAAGTGCGGGAAGCCATCGCTCTCAACCCCCTTCCGGTCTATGTGCAGATGGAGGGCGATATACAGTTCGCCCGTCAGGATTATCCGGCGGCGTTGGCTTGTTATGAACAGGTCAACCGCAGCAACCTGGCTTCGGCGGCCACCTTCTTCTGCGCCGCCCGGACGAAGGAACTGATGAAGGCTCCTGCTGAAGAGATTCTGGCATTGATGGACAGCTGTGTGACGCGCTTTACCCCTCCTTACACCGAGCAGGCTGCTCCATACCTGTTGGCGCGTGCTCAGGTGAGAGCCAATGTGGGTAAGGCTCGTGAGGCTTTGAGGGATTACGATGACTACTTCAATGCCGTGGACGGACAGGTGAACGACTTGTTCTATTACTACAGAGAGCAGGCAGCCCTGCAAGGGAAGCAATACCAACGGGCTTTGGACGATATCAATAAAGCCATTGAGCTTAAGCCTGAAGATTTGATATACAAAGCGGAGCTGGCTGTCATCAACATCCGTGTGGGGCGCAGCGAGGAGGCTCTCAGTGTCTTGCAGGAGGCATTGGCCATCGACCCCGACTATTCAGAGGCATACCGTCTGATGGGACTTGCCCACTTGCAGCTGAAGCAGCAGGAGAAAGCTTGTGACTGTTTTGCGAAAGCCAAGGCATTGGGTGATCCCAATGTGGATGTCCTGATAGAGAAACACTGCAAATAAAAAACATGTGTCTCTACATTTTTCACAAGCCGTTTTTTTGTTTAACTATAAAAATAATAAGTGTACAATGAAAAAAGTAATATGTTCATCGAAGGCTCCCGGTGCTATCGGTCCTTACAGCCAAGCTATTGAGGCCAATGGCATGGTATTCGTATCAGGACAGCTCCCCATCGACCCTGCAACGGGAGCGATGGCGGAAGGCGTGGAAGCCCAGTCCCGTCAGTCTCTGGAAAACGTGAGACACATCCTGGAAGAAGCGGGACTGAGCATGAGCCACATCGTGAAGACCACCGTTTTCCTGGCCGATATGTCTTTCTTTGCAGCCATGAATGCGGTATACGCCACCTATTTTGCCGGCGATTGTCCGGCTCGTTCGGCGGTGGCAGTAAAAGCCCTGCCTAAGGATGCCTTAGTGGAGATTGAGTGCATCGCGGTGCGTTAACAGGTCCGCTACGATAAAGCTGCTGCCTCCCACGAAGATGAAGTCTTCCGGGAGGCTTTTTTGTTGGGCAGCCCGCACGGCGGAAGGCACATCCGGATAAGCCTCGCCTGCCAGTCCCTGCGCCTCTGCCAGGTGTCGCAGCTCTTCGGCCGGCAAGGCGCGTCTCACGCTGGCCTGTGTGAAGTAGTAGGCCGCCTCTTTGGGCAGCAAGGCCAGCACCCCGCGGATGTCTTTGTCGTTCACCATGCCGAAGACGATGTGCAACTGTCGGCAGGGCTGTTGCTTCAGTTGTTCCACGATGCAGGCAATGCCGCCCACGTTGTGCCCCGTGTCGCATATCAGGGTAGGGCGCTCTTGCAGTTTTTGCCAGCGGCCCATCAGACCGGTCAGTTCGCACACGTGTGCGAAGCCGCTGCGCACACATTGCTCGTCAATGCGGTAACCCATCTCCTTGAGCAGGGGAAGCGCGGTCAGCACGGTGCGCATGTTCTTTTGCTGGTAGATGCCCTTCAGCTCATATTCGATGCCCGGATAGTCTTCGCGCCCGTTTTCTTCGGCAAAGTAGATGGGGGCTTGCAGTCCGTCAGCCCTTTCCTGGAAGACAGGACGCGTCTCAGGGGTAGTCTCGCCGATGACTGCCGGAACTCCCGCCTTGATGATGCCTGCTTTTTCGCGGGCTATCTCTGCCAGCGTATGGCCCAGAAACTGCACGTGGTCCAGACTGATGTTGGTGATGACACACAGGTCGGGGCGGATGATGTTGGTACAGTCCAGCCGCCCTCCCAGACCTACTTCCACCACAGCCACATCCACGGCCTCATCGGCAAAATAGCGGAAAGCCAAGGCCGTGGTCAGCTCGAAAAACGAAGGATGGAGAGGCTCGAAGAAGTTGCGCTCTTTTTCCACAAAGCGGATCACATACTCCTGGGGGATGGGCTGTCCGTTGATGCGGATGCGCTCGCGGAAGTCTGTCAGGTGTGGTGAGGTGTAAAGCCCCACACGGTACCCCGCTTCCTGTAGGATGGCTGCAAGGGTGTGGGAGCAAGACCCCTTTCCGTTAGTGCCTGCCACGTGGATGGTGCGGTAGGAGCGGTGGGGGTGTCCGAAATGTTCGTCTAAGCGGAGGGTGTTTTCCAGCCCTTCTTTGTAGGCTGCGCCGCCCACTTGCTGAAACATGGGCACGCTGTTATATAAGTACTCGATCGTGTCTTGATAGTTCATGTTTTGTAATATTTAACGAGGTTTTTAGCCTGTATTTCCGATAAATCATCTATCTTTATGTCACGCAAAGATAATGCAAACCTGAAGCAATGCCAAATACTTGCTGACTTTTTTGCGGCAGGTTGCATGCATGCGTGGAGTATTAACCTTTTAATTTTAACGAGTATGGGAGCAAAGAAGAATTTTGTGATCGATACCAACGTTATCCTTCACGACTACAGTTGCTTGAAAAATTTTCAGGAGAATGACATTTACCTTCCGATTGTAGTGCTCGAAGAACTGGACAAGTTCAAAAAGGGAAATGAACAGATCAATTTCAATGCTCGTGAGTTTGTGCGTGAACTCGATGCGATAACCGATGACAACCTCTTTACGAAAGGAGCACCGTTGGGCGAGGGGTTGGGACGTTTGTTCGTGGTGGCCGGATCCATTGACTCGCCTTTGGTCAGGGAGTCGTTCCCAGAGCGTCTGCCGGACCATCGCATCCTGGCGGTTGTCGACTGGCTGGCCAAGAAGAAGCCCGACATGAAAACCATCCTGGTGACCAAAGACGTGAACTTGCGCATGAAAGCCCGTTCCATCGGACTGCTGTGTGAGGATTACATCACCGACAAGGTGATCAATGTGGACATCTTCGAGAAGTCAAACGAAGTGTTCGAGGGGATTGACCCGGCGCTGATCGACCGCATTTATTCATCCAAGGAAGGACTGGATGTCAAGGAGTTTGACTTCAAGGACATTCTTCACCCCAATGACTGCTTCATCTTGAAGAGTGACAGAAGCAGCGTGCTGGCGCGTTACAATCCCTTCACCCATGCGGTATGCCGTGTGCACAAGTCCAAAAACTACGGCATCGAGCCACGGAACGCTGAACAGAGCTTTGCTTTCGAGGTGCTGAACGATCCCGACATCAAGCTGGTGGGACTTACCGGAAAGGCCGGAACGGGAAAGACCCTCTTGGCTTTAGCCGCCGCCTTGTCACAGCTTTCGGACTATAAGCAGATCTTGCTGGCACGTCCCATCGTGGCTTTGTCCAACAAGGACATCGGCTTCCTGCCCGGAGACGCGACAGAGAAAGTGGCTCCTTACATGCAGCCGCTGTTTGACAACCTCAACGTCATCAAGCGTCAGTTCTCCGCCTCTTCCAGTGAGGTGAAACGCCTGGAAGACATGCAGAAGAGCGGGCAGCTGGTCATCGAAGCGTTGGCCTTCATCCGGGGGCGAAGCTTGAGCGAGACCTATTGCATTATCGATGAGGCTCAGAACCTTACGCCACACGAGATCAAGACCATCATCACCCGCGCGGGTGAAGGTACCAAGATGGTGTTTACTGGTGACATCCAGCAGATTGACCAACCTTATCTGGACAGCCAGTCCAACGGCTTGGTCTACATGATAGATCGCATGCGTGACCAGAACCTCTTCGCGCACGTCAATCTGGTGAAAGGGGAACGCAGCCAGCTGAGCGAACTGGCAAGCACGCTGATGTGATTGGTGTTTAGTGCTTATAAGTAATACAGAATTGGTTTGCAAAAATGTAGAGACGCGATTTATCGCGTCTCCCCGCACGCTCAGTCTGCCCGTTCAGCCGAACGAACGGCTTTCCCCTCTGGAACGTGTAAGGATAGATTCGCAAATCAATTCTGTATTGCTATGATCACTAACCGCCAATCACCGGTTTAATATTCCCTTTCCCCGAAAATCCTGGTGCCTACCCGTATCAGCGTGCTCCCGGCGGCTATGGCTTCGGGATAGTCATGAGACATGCCCATGGAGAGCTCCTTGAAGTGAGGAGCCTCGGCAAACCATATCCCTTTGGCTTCCTGGAAGAAACGACCTAACGCGGCAAACTCGCCGCGCACCTGCTCCAGACGGTCCGTGTTGGAAGCCATTCCCATCAGCCCGCAGATCCGCGCGTGCCTTAGCTGCCGCCATTCGCCTGCATCCAGCATTTCCCGGCATTCGTCAAAGCTGAAGCCGAACTTGGTCTCCTCCTGTGCGATGTGCAGCTGCAGCAGGCAGTCCACCGTCCGCCCCGCTTTCCCGGCCTGTTTGTCAATGTCGGCCAGCAGCTTATACGAGTCCACACCGTGGATCAGCGTCACGTAAGGCACGATGTATTTCACCTTGTTCGTCTGCAAATGGCCGATGAAGTGCCACTCGATGTCCTTCGGCAGGCTTTCATGCTTGGCGGTCATCTCTTGCGCCTTGCTTTCGCCGAAGATCCGCTGGCCCGCTTCGTAAGCTTCCATGATGGCCTCATTGGGGTGGAATTTGGAGACGGCCACCAGGCGTACACCCTCTGGCAGCTCGCTCCGGATCTGTTTCAGCGCTTCTGCTATCATCCTCTGCTCCTTTCTGCTCCTGCTTTCACGCGTTTATGCTTCCGGCTTGCCGTCTGCCTTGAAGGGATATACATCCATCAGGGCGGTTTCCATGACGGAAGCGATCTGATAGTCGGCCATCGTGCCCTTCATGCCCTCATCCAGCTTCTTCACGGCATCGCGCAAGTCAGCGGCCTGCACCAGCACCTGAGTAGACGATTTCTTTTCCACGCCGCTCTTCTCATCCAGGGTGATGAAGATCAGCTTACATTTAAACCAACGGTCTGCGGCCTCTTCCTCGCAGGGGAAAAGTTCGCTGTAGTTGGCGCGCCGGATGTCGGACACGGTAAATTCCCCTGTGATGAAAGGGGTCATCTCCTCAATGATGCGCGCCTCTGCCTCCGTGAAGCTCAGCGCGTCCACCAGATAAGGTTCGGTCACTTTCTTCACCATACCATTCTCCATGGTCTTCTCGTAACGGATTTTGCACTCAAACCAAGTATGCATTGCCATAGTTCTCTGTTTTTTTTAGTTGATCTGTTTATATATAATAAGGTGTATTCCGCCCGATGTCTTTTTGCCGGAGAGGCACAGACACCAAGCAGCCTGCAAAGATAGGCAAAACCAACCGATTTCCATCCATCATCCCCCATTTTTATTAGGTATAGCGAATGTAGAGGCGAGATTCATCGCGTCTCCTCGCCAGTCTCCCTCTTTTGCCCGCCTCTTTTTGTCCCTCTCCCTTCGGCCAAATCCGTCTTCCGTCCGCACAATTCCCGATTTGAGAACCGTTTTGCTCACGTTTGTGCGTTTTCGCTAACTCTCCGTTTTTTTCAAACGCTCAGAATAGACTCCTCCAACCCTCTAAAACCACATAAATATGCGTCTTATATGTAAAAATAGTCTTTAAACCGCACAATCCCGCCGCTTGCCACACATCATTTGGCCCGTGAAACACGCGTCCCGTCCGTCTGTCCCACGCGTCCCATCCCTCCGCCTCACGTGTCCCGCTCTTCCGTCTCACGCGTCATTCCGTTCCTTAAGCTCTGAAAACACGCCAAATCCCCTCCCGTCTCTTCTCTTTCAGATGTAATCATTTCGCTATCCGCCTGACTGACATATGGTTGTGCCGTTTCCGTTTAAAAAAATCAGCCGTTCCAACCTTAGGGCGGAAATACGCGATTCTCGGAGCCTTTCCGGAGCAAAGTGTCAAAACGTCAAAAGGGAGCCGTCCGTGTTTTGACAGTCGCTTCCGGCTGTGGCCGGCATAGGTCTTCCGTGTCTTGTGGCTTCTCTTTATAAACAGTGTGTCCTGTTTTCAGTCGCAGGCAGATCCTGAAAAAATGCTGTAGTCCGTCCGGCCCTTTTTCCCGATTCCTTTCAATCGTTTTCCACCCCTGTGTTTTCCTACAAATTTTATTGTAAGGGTACTTGCATATTCAGGCAAATAGTTTACCTTCTGTTACTGAAAGAGTAAATAATTCCCGTTATTTAAAATATTTAGGGCTAATTATAGATTTTATTGAAGAATGTGTGTAACGTCTAAGATTTTATTACCATATTTGCATCGTTAATAACGGAAATAGATGCAATGAACACATTTGTTAACATGGATATAGACGATAAGCTATATGAAGAGGCTGTGCCGGAGAAGCCGGAGCTTGCTTCAAGCGAGTCGGGAGGCATACAAGCCGTGCCGGAGATGAAGGACTGCACAGGGCGGATGAAGGAGATCTATGCGGATGTTTCATACGTGCTGGAAAACAAAAGGGTTTACTTGGATGCCACGCTCAATCTTTCCAAATTAAGCCGAATGTTACACACCAACACGACTTACTTGTCTAAAGTGGCGAATTTGTGTTTCGGTTGCAACTTGAAAACGTTATTAAACAAATACCGGATTGCCTACGCCAAGGAACTGCTGAAAGACGAGGCGTGCGACATCCGCCAGCTCCCAGCCCGTTGCGGTTTCCTTTCGCGGAGCACGTTCTATGCGGCTTTCGCCAAGTTTGAGCACACAACGCCCAAGGAATACCAAAGCCGATACCTCAGCCGGAAGCTGCGGGAGGCGGAAGCCGTGGAGCCTGCAGGAATGGCGGTGGAAGTGGTGGCTGTGTGAGAAGGGGCATTCGTCTTAAGAAGGAAGTGATCAACAATAACAATAATAACTAATTTGTTTTATTTCTAAACATTATTACTATTTTT
>CALUOU010000092.1 GCA_944322335.1 uncultured Bacteroides sp. | reverse complement strand
AGACAAGCAGGGACTTGCCGAACCGGCGCGGACGGCTGAGGAAATAGAATTTTCCCATCAACGCCATCCGGTAGACATAAGCGGTCTTGTCGACGTAAACGAATCCCCTCTCACGGATGTCGGGGAAGCTCTGTATTCCTATGGGATATTTCATCATGGCTCTGTAGGTTTTTAGTTCGTTGTCTACAAAGTTACAGATTAATCTTCATCCGACAAAGGGAAAGCCGGTTTAATCCAACCATCCCGTCAGGCTTCCATGTATAAACAGGGCTCGGACAGGGATTTCGGCCGCGTGCCCAGCCAGTCGAGAAAGTCCCATACGTTCAGACCATACCACAAGCCGGGATCCTCTCCAGACGGCTCGTCACAGGCAATGTCCGCTGTGAAGAGGTCGGTGTGAAGACAGACTTCCTCACCTGTGCGAGTCGTGAAAGAAGTGTCATAGGCCACATCAATCTCTACGTCCTCAATGCCATAGAACAGCCGGCGGGTGCCCCAACGGTCATACATTTGCCGACTGTGCCAAGCCACCGGCCCGCTGACATAGGTACGATCCAGACAGGTGACCAGCTGCGCCAAGAGGCAACGGGACTCCCAATCGGCAGGAAGAGGATCAGAGAGGCTGACATCCTCGAAGGTCTGGCCTTCTTTGTTAGCCAAAGTGACGATGCCCTCACCGCTCAGGCTTTTGACGGTATAGGCATCCATCTGACGGGGACGGACAGAAAGAAGGGTATCAACCACCAGCGGCTCACCGGAGAACAGATGAGCCAGCCGCCGGGCAAGCGTGAGACCGGACTTGTCCACCCAGTTGAAAGCCAGGTCGGCCACGAGCATGGCATCACCGGCCTGCTCATCCTCATGAGCAAGGCTGCGGAAAAACTGACGGCGGAACGACAGCGGCGGATAAAGCCGGGCAAACGTCTCGTCACAAGTCACAAAGAAGCGCAACGCCTCTCCAAGCCGCGAAAACCGGCCGGACCGTATGCTCTCCACCAGCCATCGGCGCAAACCGCTCTCCGGCGCTTCGGCCAAAGCGTTGCTGACAAGCCTGCGCACAAGGGCAAGCCCCTCGGCAGAAAGCCCCATCTCATCGCCCCAACGTCCCACCTCGTCCTCCACCACCCGATAAAGCCGGGCCAAGGAGCGGTCAAGCCCCAAGGCGACCGTGTTTTCCACATAGAGAAGGATGGAGAGAAGCCGACTGTCATCGGAATGCAAGGCGTACAGCTCGCTGACCGTCCGCAACTGACGATAGAGAGCGTAATAAAAAGGCACGTCGCTCTCCAAATCCATGGGGAAGCGATGCCGTTCCTGCCACCGAACCGTAAAAGAATCCAAAGTATCCATCGTTTTTAAGTTATAAGCAGATGTTGAGAATTACTAACCGCCATCAGACATGCAGCCATACCGTGCGGAGGTATCTGCGCCAATTGCCGATGCGGACAGGACTGCAAGTATTGGCCTCCCGGCATATGTCCAGACAGGTTTCCACCAACTCAGTCTTTGCCGTTTCGAGGTCGGTGGCGCGGACAATAGCCAAGGCGTTGAGTGTCTGACCGCCCACCAGAAGATCTTGGACTGGTCTCACTCTCGACCCGGGGTCGGTCAACACCTTATATAAAGTCGGGATGCAAGTGCGAAAAGAAGCTACAGCTTTCTCCCGGTTTAGCCGGATCTGCTCATCGGTGAGGCCAGGCTGCACCCTGCCATGCACCAGCTTGTCTTGTGCCGCACCTCCCGTGAGGAAATATTGCCCCAAGAAATAGTCCCAATTAGCGAAGAGCGTATATCCCTTATTCTCCTTTTCCCCTTCGACTATCGGCAGGATGCCGATATGCGCCTCATACAGCGTGTTCCGGGTTTCTCCCCTTCCTTGAGAAGGATAGTAGACTTCCTCGCTGATGCCGACCGGACGAATGAGTTCTGTGTAGAATTTACGCTCCACCACCCTTTCCTGGGGACTCGTCCCGAAGGCTTCTGAGGAAGCTGTCAGGAACGGCCTGATGACAAAACGAGTGAAAGAGGTGTCCGGAAATTGAGGATCGTCTCCCGCATAGCGGGCAAGGGTAAGAAGATGTCCGGCCTCTTCTCCGGTCATTTTCAGAAGGCGGCATGCCAGGGATCCGTGACCGTCCTGGGAAAGCTCCTCGCAGAGTCTGACAACGGAACCGTGTCGGGACAAGCGGAGGATGACATCGCGGAACAAAGGAATGGTCTGTTCCTCATAGCCGCAATCCTGTAGAAGCGAAAGAAGGAAGTCGGCAGCTTGCTCCTTGCGGGTGATTTCCTGCAGGCGATCGGACTCGGCATTGTGGAGGCGCACCACGTGCAGGGCAGACGCATCGGGGAAAGCAACGGTGAGACGGCTGCCCGGCTCGGCGCCACAGACTTCAAACACCAATCCTTTCTTACGGAAAATACGGCAAATGTAGCCTTCGCATCCTGCCAAGGGGCCATCGATCACCCGCACAATCTCATTGGGCAGGTCTTTGTTGACAGCATAGTCAGAGAAAGGACGTTCGAGAACAACCACTTTATCGGCATAGTTTTCGTTGTAATCGCGAAAAGCACGCATCTGGTCTTCAGGAATGGTCCACAAGCGTGACACCGGCTTCCCTTCCTCTTTCCGATCATGAAGCACGATGCCTTCCGGATAAGACCGCTGAATGAAATCGGCCAACGCCTGCCGGGTGGAAAGCACAAAGACCATACCCATGAACAAGGGAACGGGCTTGGAGCTTCCGCCACAATGGACATTGACCGTGGTGCGAGTGGGACAATAGACTTCAAGAATGTTCTTAGTCTCTGCCTGATGCCGCTCCAGCAATTCCGCCAACCGCCTTTCTTTCCGTGGCTGCGTGCGCACGATGTGCCAACAGTAATCGACTTGATTGAGTTTGTCTGTGACCATGACGTATGTTAATTGATATTCTCTCCGCTCCCTTCATGACATCGCATGAAAGTTCTGAAATACCTCTCAAAAATGGCAAGGCCGTGCTCCAAAATCAACAATTTAAATTCTTTTAGCAACGACTTGACATCGTTTCAGGTGTAACGGCAGGATCCTGGAGGAAACTCATCGCGAATGCCCGACCGCTGTTATGTGGCTCGAAGAAAGAAGCGCAATACGCTTCAAAGATTTCTTTTTCCATGTCCACTGTCTCATTTTTTAAATAATATTTCCATTCCACATACTGACACAAACCATAAGGATTCATACAGTAAAACGGGGAAAAACTTTAAAAAGACTATAAATCAGATTCTTATGAGTGCAAAAGAGAAACGGTTAGTCAAACAAATCAGCAAACGTTTAACGGATTTTGGAAATTCCGTGAAGATTTTTTTGCGAAACAAATTGTATTTCAGGATATTTTTGTAATTTTGCCACGAATTTCCCGTTTTACTGTATGAATCACAGGGACAAGTATTCTCCAGTACCCGATTTATCAATTGCCGATTGGCTTCGGCCAAGGCTCCCTCATCAATGTTTGCCAGGTAAACCTGTGTGGTATTCAGCCTCTCATGCCCCAATCCTTGGCTCACCAGTTGCACATTTCCCGTCAGTTTGTTCATCGAGCTGGCCCACGAATGTCGGGCTACGTAAGTTGTCAGCGGTATCTTCAGACCTGCCATGCGGCCAATCTGTTTCAAATGATAGTTGACGAGACGTTCCATACGCTCGTATCGCTTCCGTTCTGTGCCCTCCCCTTCGGTGAGGATGGGCAGCAAATAGGGACTTTGGCGCGTCCGGGCAGCATAGCAGTCTACAATCTCCTGCATGACCGGCTCCCAACGGACGGCGATGACTTGTCCCGTTTTCTTGCGGCTATAACGCAAAAGTCCTTCCCGTATGTCCGACTTTTTAAGATAGGCCAAATCAATGAACGAAATGCCTTGCAAGAAAAAGATGAGCAGGAAAAGGTGGCGGACAAAGGCGACAGGCGAACGCTGAGGCAAATCCAAACGCTGGATTTTCCGGATGTCCTCCTCGGATATGGCTCTTTTCCCTGTCTTGACGATGCCGGTGAACACATGGCGGAAAATAGGTTTCTCAGTGGTATAACCTTGACTTGCGGCTTTGCGGTAGAGAGTGCGAAGGGTACACAAGTAGCGTGAACAAGAGTTAGGCTTCAGTCCTTTTGCCTGCATCCAACGCTCAAAACGCTTCATCACATCCCCGTCCAAAGCGTCAATGGCGATATCCTCATCCTTGCGGAATTCACGGAAATTGGCCATCGCCGCATGATAGGTTTTGGCCGTGCCAACTCTCCCTAAGGAGACAAGGCGGTCATGCTCTTGGCTGATGAAAACCAACCATGTGGGACAGGGAGGCAACCGGCGGTAAGAGGCTACGATATCCTCGACATCGTATTCCAGCATGGAGTGTGCATATTCAGCAATGATAGCAGTGATTTGCTTGCGGATCCATTCCAACTGGGAAGCCATCATCCGCAACTGTGCCCGACGCTCCGGCGTGCCAGTCACATCAATAAAAGCAGTCTGCCTGTTCCATTCCTCCGGAAAGATGCGGTGACCGATGAACAGGGTCTTTGTCTGCCGGCGATGGGTAACAGAGAAATAGAGCGTGCCCATCTTTTCCGGTCTGGAAGAAGGACGAAAATTAAGTTTGATCGATGCCATAGCAATATTCTTATTTTAATAGGATTAATTACTCCGTATTAATATAAGTTTTGCCGGGCAGCAGACAAAAAACGCATCCTTCAACAAGGAGGGGGGCAAAAGTCAGCAAGAGGGAAGAAACGAGGCAGCCGTTTTTTGAGGACGTGTCCGCTCCGGACAGACTTCAAAAAAGGCGGGAAACCATGTCCGATGATTCCCCGCCTGTCTGAAAACGCTTTATGAGAACGGAACGGCTTTACCGCATCGGCTCGCGTTCATAGTGGAAATAATCTACGTCCACATAGCCTCCTGTGGCACGGGTAGCATAGTTGAAGATAGCAAACTTGGTACCCATGAAGAGCTTCCTGTAATCAAACATCATCTTGAAGTCAGGACCGATCTTCTTCCATTCCTTGCCATCGGTGCTGTAGAAGAAAGTGGCGATATCCTTGCCCGGACGGAAATCGGTCTGGATACGCAAATAAATGACATCTCCCGAAAGATTGACGCGCTCCTTCTCCTCCGGATTCACACCTACGACAACCTTGCCCGGCTCTTTGAAATCAACCACATTGGTCGCCATGGACAAATACTTGCCTTGCTCGTCAGCATGCACTTCCAATATGCCTGAATGGCCGTTGAAAGCAGCAAAGCCGGCTACGTCCCCAGCCTGCATGTGAGAAAGATCCAAAGAGACAGTGCCTGTACAGCCGGGACCTTCCATACGCTGGGTCAGGGTGTTGGGAGCCAGATAAAGATTGTCTACCACGCGGCTGGTGTGCAGGCGCAGGAAGCCCGGACGCTCAGTCACGGAATAGGCGCTGTCAATCGGGTTGTGGTTCCATTGCCAATTGAGTTTGAGCTTGGACTCATCGAACTCGTCGCTTACAACCAAAGGTATGTCCGGCTGACCCAATACGGGTTTGCGCATGGTCAGGGGCACACGACCGTTCTCATCACCCAAGATCGGCCATCCGTCTATCCAGCGGCAAGGCATCAAGGTCAACACACGGCCTACTCCACCACGATCCTGGAAGATGACTCCATACCAATTGCCTTGCGCGTCATCCACAATGGTTCCTTGTCCTACATAATAGAACCCTCCAAAATCTGACTCCAAAATCACTTTCTTCTCATAGGGTCCCGTAATTTTATCCGCACGGTAGCATACCTGACGACGCGGCTTTCCTTGAGGCCAAGAGATCATCAGCAGGTAATACTTGCCGTCGTGCTTGATGAAACGGCTGCCTTCGAGCAGACCTGTCTCGTCGGCATCACGCTCAAAGATACGCATCTTTACGCCATCAGGTTTCACATCGCTCAAGTCACTCTTCAATTCACACAATTCACCGGTGCCATAGATCATATATACACGTCCGTCATCATCAAAGAACAAAGACGCATCGTGGAAATGAGGAGTGCGTGCCAGCAATGTCCAACCCTTGGCAGGGTCTTCTGTGGTATAGACATAACCTCTATAGGGCTGGTCGTTGGGTGAGAAGTAGAGATAGAACTTGCCGTCGTGATAACGCAAAGAAGTAGCCCATTGGCCACGGCCATAAACTGTGCCTTCCTGCAAGTCATAACGGGGCGTGTCGTGCAGCTTGTCAAACACATAGCTGACCATTTCCCAGTTGACCAAGTCCTTAGAACGCATAATGGGAGCACCAGGCATGAGGTGCATGGTGGTGCTGACCAGATAAAAAGTATCGCCCACACGAATGACATCGGGGTCGGGCACATCAGCCCACATCATGGGATTGGTAATGCTGTCGGATACTACCGCCGCATCTTGTTTTTCTGTCTTGGTTCCGCATCCGCAAAGAGAAGCCAAGAGCAATCCTGTCAATAAAATCTTTCGCATAAATGTTTGTTTAAAAATTCATTCAAAAGAGTCAGAGTCACCCTCTAACTCCTTAAAAAAATTATATCAGCCTATTCCGCCCGGCTTATTATGGAAGAATCGTGTTAGCCGTTGTTCCGTACAAGCCGATCAGGCTTCCAGTGAATCCTCCTGCTACGTTGGTGGACAAAATGTCGCCCGGAACGGTGCCGCCTACATTGACAAAAGTCCGGCCATCCATCGAATAGTTGAACTTATATCGGGTGCCTTCAGCCTGTACCTGGAGAGTGACGGGAGCTTTGGCATCTTCCAGCTTGGCAGAGGCCAAAACAGTGGTTTGCCCCTTTTCGGTCTTAGCCAGTACCAGCACCTTGTCCTTGCCCTGAGCTGTCACGCCAAACACATAATAGAAACGTTCACTCTGATAGCAGGTCAGTCCGGCCATCTGATTGCTTTCCTTGGGCTGGTATGCCAAAGTGACAGTAGCCGTGAAATCTTTATGCTGCTGGCGATGGAACAAAGCCGACACGGGCTTCACTTCGCTCAGGTTGGTGGCGAAAGGCTGGATGCAAACGCCTCCGTCAGGAGCTGCCTTGACAAATTTTTCACGAGGGCCACGCATGCCAATCCAACGGTAGTCCAAGTTCTCGGCTGTAAAATTATCCTCAAACGTAAAGTTTCCGGTCGGGAAGAAACCGTCCTTGCCGGTTTTGTTCTCCACGCCGTTGGGAGTCTTCAGCTTGCATGCCAAAGGGATCAAGCCGTTTTCAAACACAGGAAACTCACCGCTCCAATCCACAGGCAGGATGAAGGTCTCGCGTCCGGTGTTGACCTGATCTTTCTCATTCGGACGGATGGCAAGAAAAACGCCATAGTATTTCCCGTCCGGGCCTTCCACCAAATCGGCGTGACCTGCCCAATCGATCTTGTTGGCACGATGAGGCGAGAAATAGCGCTGAGTGAGAATGGGGTTGGAAGGAGCGGCCACGAACGGATCTTTCAGACTTTTGGCCTCGAAAATCACCTCGCTATGCCACCCGCCTGTACCGCCCTCGGCACACATCAGGTAGTAGCGGCCGTCTTTCTTATAAAGGTGAGGGGCTTCGATCCAGATGGGGTTTTGCTCAGGATGAGTGCCGCCGTCCACAATGACACGGTCGGTGCCTGCGATCACCTGATCTTTTTCCAAGTCATACTCCCAGAGTTTAATGACACGGTGTCCCTCATAACGTTCTTTTCCACGGGCAGGAGCGTCATTGTGAACCACGTATGCCTTGCCGTCATCATCAAAGAACAAAGAGGGATCGATGCCTTCAAAATTCAGTTTATAAGGATCGCTCCAACCCTTCATCGGGTCTTTGGTCTTTACCACCATGTTGCCGAAGCCTCCGGAAAACTGAGTGGTGATCATATAAAAAGTGTCATTGTGAGGATTGTAGCAGATGGCCGGCGCATACACACCGAAACTGATGCCGCAATCTGCGACCTGCAATTGGGACTCACGATCCAGCACATGTCCAATCTGTCTCCAGTTCACCAAGTCCGTGGAGTGGAAAATAGGCACACCGGGAAACATGGCAAACGAAGAGCATACCAAGTAATAGTCATTGCCCTTGCGTGTGATGCTAGGATCGGGATAACATCCTTGGAGAATGGGATTGTAAAACTCGCCCGGCTGCAAAGGGTTATCCCGATAGACCTTGTCATTGCCCTGGTAGACAAAATGGGTAAACAACGGGATCTCTTTGCCCGGCTTTTCCTTAGCGGCCAGCTCCGTGCCCGAAGCGGCCAAGGCACATGCCAACAAGACTATAGCCTGCCGACTCTGCCTCCATACGGATTTCAAATGAAATGTTTTCATGCAATTTTTTATTTTAATGTAATACAAATAAGACATCCCAACGATGCCACGGGGCAAAGATAAAACATTTTTTGACAATCCGCCTTACGTTTTTGTACCATAAAACTTTGCTGGCATACCATCGGACTTAAAAAATCTTAAAATGGTATGCCAGCAAAAGAAAATGTTTCATGATCAAAAAAGGGAGGAAGGGATCAGAAGCGGAAACCCAGCGTCAAGACCACTTGACTACGGCTATTGGTCACCTTGGTAGCGACAGGCTCCCACAATTGGGAATCATACGTATCACCATTCACCACATACTCGTGAGCCGCCTCTGTGGAAAGCTCGTTAAAGAAAGGATAGAAATCGGCTTTCTGCATCTGATACTTATAAGCCAAGTCAGCAAAGAAGAAAGAGTTCCGATAGCCGATGCCCAGTGTGAAGGTGTTTAATGACTTGGTGTTGGCGTAATCCGTATCTGTCTCTATGGAATTGTCGGGCAGGTATTTCAAAGCCAAATCATCAAACAATGCCGAGCTGTAATTATATCCCGCCCTCAATGAAAACGAAGGAATCACCTTCCACTCGGCTCCCAAGCGTAGGGTATGGACAGCCTTCAGGCACAATTGAACCTCATTCGTCTCATCCTCTTTCACAAATCCGCCGGCATCCTTGATTTTCATGTTGCCATAGTCTTCATACTCGTATTCAGCACCCAGAGCCACATTAGTGCCGATGGTATATCCCAAACTTGCGTTGACCAGCCAAGGGGTCTGCAGCTGGAAATCATACTCCATGTCAGCGCCCAAAGCCTGATAGGTGTCCGACACGTATTTCTCCATCGACTCTTGGCCTGTCTCAGAATCGTATATCAGGACGCGTGATGCCAAGGAAGCACCGCCAGTATAGGTCAGGTTGTAGTAGGTGGGGGTATGCACCGCAAGCCCCATCCTAAAAGAAGAATACTCAAACGGACGGACAATGGCACCGAACTTGGCGTTAAAGCCCGATCCATGAATGCGTTTATAGCTTTCCAATCCATAGTCTTCTCCCGTCTCTTTATAGGATTCGCCGTAGTAGGAATATTTGTTATAGTCCACGCTATAGGCTCCTACGGTTACTCCCAGATAGACACGGTCATTGATATTGAAAGAGATATTGAAATCATATTGGTCAACGCCTCCCCGCTCCTGTGCATAATAAGATCCATATGCCTCCGAAGGCACTACTGGAAGATAATAATAAGGGGATTCCCCGTCATTTGTCAGCCAGCCTTGATAGCCTAAAGCACCCAGCCATCCGGCATCCGCATCGTCAAAGATATTGTCGCTGCCAAAGTCAAACCATTCCTCACCCCCCGTGACTCCGCTCAGATAATACTGGTTGTTGGTGGCCTGCTGAGCCATGTAGCGCACCTGCGAGAGAGGCACTTGACGGCCGTTTATGTCCGCCATGCCCATGTAGCCTTCCATGGCCATATTGCGGTAAAACGACTTGGCCTTATGATAGTTGAAACCGAAATTGACATAACGCAAGGGGGTCAGGTTCCCCACCTTGGTGGAAATGACCGCCCCGACATTGTCAAAGCTCCAACGGTTCTTATCCGTTTCAAAGACTGAGCCTACATACTCACTCTCTGTCCCTGTAGAAGTATATCCGAAGGAGACCATGGCTTCGCTGCTCCGGTAAATGCCGATACCTGCAGGATTTGTCCCAATGGTAGAGATGTCTCCTCCTAAGGCTCCCATGGCTCCACCCATACCCACAAAACGGGCAGTGCCGTTCAATTCGTTTTGTGCAATCGTAGCTGCATCATACACATTTTGTGCTCCGGCTCCCAAAGAAATCGCGCAGGCCAAAGCTATTATCACATATTTTTTCATCCGCCTTTATATTATTATGGTTAATGATTCACGAACAGGCAATGGCTCCAATCGGAAAGCGTCTCTGCCACAACAGTCACGCTTTCTGCCCCATTGCCATGAAAGTCCATCGGTCATCGTCTTCCACGCGAACCGCCTCCGCCTCTCGAACGGCTGGATCCTCCACCAGAAAATCCGCCAGAACGGCTCGAACCGCCTCCCGTAGAGAAGCTTGACGAAGAAGAGCGACGGCTGCTATTGTTGAACGAACGAGAACTGTTGTTAGAATTGTTGTTACGGCGATAGGAATCCATCGAGCGAGAACTGCCGGACGAGCCGCGCGTATAGGTCGGAATGGTGCTCCGGCGAGAACTGCCCGAAGTGCCGCGCACATAAGAGCTGCTGCGTGTGCTGCTCGGACGTGTGTAAGTGGAGCGACGCGAGGAGGCTGCATTTCCACGTGTGCCGTTGACGCGTGATGAGCCTGATGTGGCACGTGTGGTTACGCCCGATGCGCTCCGGCGAGACGAGGAAGCAGAACGAGTGCCTACCACTCTGCGACGGCTACCGGAAGATGTCCCCTGACGCGCTGTAGCCTGCCGACGGCTCTGTCCGCCACCAGCCACGGAAGCCCTGCGTCTGGAAGTGCCGTTAGCGATGGCACGGCGTGTTCCAGAGGTGCGTCCAACGCTGTAAGAACGGCGATGAGTGATCATATTTCCCCAATGTCCGCCTCCATGGTGCCATCCGCCCGGATAGTAGTGAGGATAGTGATAATGAGGATAGCCCCACCAGCCTCCCCAACCGAAGCTCCATGAAGGGCCATACCAACCATACCAGTCCCAATAAGAGTATCCCCACCTCCAGCTATAAGGATAATTGAAACGCCAATCCCACCACAAAGGGTTGGAGAAAGTGGGGAATGCGTAGGCATAAAAGTCATCCACATAAACATTCCATTCCCACGAGTTCAGTCCATAGACAATATCCCAATAATAAGGGCTGCTGATACTCACAGCGAAACGGGGATTGCGGAAACGGATGATGCGGGTAGCGTATTCATAATCGTCCGTAGAGCCATCGAAGCCGTTTACCCACTCTCCATCCAGCCCGTCATCGGCCTTCTCATCAATGAAGATCGTATCGTTGGCTTCGGAAAAGGCATAATCATCGGCATCATACCGTCGGTTGTATTCATCCACATCGCGCACGTTACCCTTGCGGTCGCGCACGACAACCGTCGTATTGTTACGGGTGGACACCACAGTAGTGGCCGGCTGGCTGGTGTTGACAACCGTCGTTGTGGGACGGGTTGTTTTCACCACCACCGCCGATCGGGATTCCGGCTTTTCTTCCGCCTTCTTTTCTTCCTTGGAAGGCACGAAATAAAGGTCGTCCTCTATCTCTTGCGCCCACAATGTCCATGGCAGGCACAATGCAATCAGTGATAAAAAAACAATCTTTTTCATATTTATTCGTTTAGTCTGTTTTACAGTGACACAAAGATAATGCCGGAATCCCCTCCTTCCTATAAGGATTTCCCCAATTATCTTTAGGGGAATCCCTATTCTTAGCGATCGTTTCACCGCTCTTTCATTTCACACATAAGCCCCACACGCAACCCACGGCTCTTTCATTTAAACCTTATACCATAAGCATACGACCTGTTTTTAAGTTTCGCAAGTGCAGGTGCGGTTTGCGTGCCGAAGGCCGAAGTATCAGT
>CALUOU010000091.1 GCA_944322335.1 uncultured Bacteroides sp. | reverse complement strand
CTTGTAAGAATGACGGATTCTCCACGCCGGAATTCCGCTATGACGCTTCGGGTATTTGGACTACATTCAAGTTTGAATACCCGGAAAGGGCTACTACCCAAAGCGACCGGAAAACTACCCAAAAGACTACCCAAAAGACTACCCAAAAAGCCATACAAAACCTGACGGAACAACAGCAAGCTATACTGTCATTCTTAAAAAGACATCCGGAAGCGACCCGAAAAGAGATAAGCGAGAACCTTTCTAACATTACAGAGGATGGTGTAAAGTACAATCTTTCCCGACTTCAAGAGCTTGGCTTACTGAAACGTATAGGTGGCAGAAAGCAAGGATATTGGCAAATTATAGAATAAAGGATTATGGACGATTTGGAAGAATTTGAAAGCTGGCACGAGGATTTAATGGCATGGGAACGCTTTCAAGACGAACTTGAAAGAATCAAGGGAGAAAATACCTACGATGACTTGCACAACTTTGAGGATAAAAGATTATCTTTGCAGCAGGAAACCTCCACGCAATCTGACACAGAACGCTGCAACAATCCGGTGGAGCAATAGCGGGAGAATACACTACTTGCTGATTTATAAATCAAAGATATTCAGCCACTTGAACAAATAGTTCGATTCCTGGTGGCACCATTTGGAAATGAGAGGGTTACAGCAATGTGGCCCTCTTTTTTATGCTCAAATAGAACTGAAATGCGGGGTGAGATAGTTTCTTGCTTTCTGACAAGGCTCAGGAAAAAGGAATCTTGTGTCTCATATCAAGAAAGTGGCGCCTCTATCGCCTGTGGGGAGAGGCATAAGGGGGAGACTTTCAGCCTGTTTTACTCGTTTCATTCCGTCTTTTTGAATGAAAACTTGATTATTTTGCTCAAAAATATTAAAAAAAGTGATTATTGTTGTTCTTTATAAGAAAAATGGACTATATTTGCGGTAGAAAACAATGTGTCTTGTAAAGGAGGTGGAATGATGAAACAAAGTGCATTTATGGCAGTCGTTGCTGGAAGTCTGATGCTGGCAGGCTGCACAAAAGATGTCTACAAAGAGCCGGCAGGACAATATGCTGAGAATTTTGTGGAAGAATTTGGATCCATCAGTCCCGATCAGGATTGGAACATGGCAGGACAGAAAACTGTAAATGTCAATCCGGGTGCTGCTTCTCAAGTGGAGATTTATACGCTGAACGGCGATGCCTACCAATTGGCAGGACGTTACCGGAACGTATCAGGCAGACAGACTTTAACCTTCGATGCCGCTAAAAGCGTGAACGACTTCATTGTGGCGGCTGGCGGAAAAGCGTTGCGGGTACGGGACGGAGGCAGTGCGGACTTCGCCAATGCGACAACAAGAACGTATCAGCCGGACGTGAGCGGCGTATTCACACGGCTGGAAGACTATAAGGAGTTTACGCGCAGTGAAGTGATGGCCTTTGCGGAGACCTTGCCAGACGGAGAGAACAACTCAGGAAAGGCCACAGACAATTTTGAAATAATTGCGGGAAACGAACGGGTGACTGTTTTTCCGGTATATTGGAATGCAGGCAATACGCATGAGTTGGGTGTTTACTGGTATGAAGGTGATGTGAGGAGGGAGCGAGTGGTCTATACCAGCAAGCAAGGCGATGACGTGCAATACAAGGAGAACGGCGTTTGGCAGACACCCAATGTCTATATGTCGCAGGAAAGTCTGACGGATGCGGCTACTGACATCCGTTCCAGAGGCTTTGCCATCAGCCTCCCCGCAGGGACAAAATATGGCTTTTATATCAATGCGACCTATGGAGGAAGCTCTCGTGGCGTTTATTATTCAAACGCAGGATTGAATGCGGATGGAGATAAACATGCCTTCATCTTTACTGACGGAAAAACGGGACGCACTTTTTTAGGCTTTGAAGATGAAGCGAATAAAGATTATGATCTGAACGATCTGGTCTTGATCATTGATCCGGAGCCTGTTATCGTCAACAACGATCCTCAGAAGTGGATTCTCGCTATCGAGGACTTGGGTGATACTGATGACTATGACTTCAACGATGTGGTCGTGGAAGTGGAACATGTTTCCGGTGAGACGACGGCAAAGGTTACGGCTTTGGCCGCCGGCGGGTCTAAAGACGTTCAGCTTTATTATGTAGGCGCTCCTGTTGGCGGAGAGTTCCACACTTGGTTTGGAGAAGGTGCTTTCAAGTCTGGCGATTTCTTCAATACGCAAGGCTCTGGCGCATGGGGGAAGACCATTGTGATAGAGGGCGTGCCGGCTGATTTTACACTGGCTTCTGCTGAAAGCAGAATGGGAGGTTTCCAGGTGAGTGTGGAAGGCGGAAAGGCGGTTGTCGCAGCTCCAGGAGCTGGAGAGGCTCCCCAGATGATTTGTGTGCCGGGAAGCTGGAAGTGGCCGAAAGAGCGGATTAACATCAAGGAGGCTTATCCGGACTTTGAGAGGTGGTGTGCGGATCCCGGATATGATTGGATGCGCACTGTGAGCGAGGATCAGGTTCTCGGCAATACGAATTAAAATAGGACTTAATCATTTGATAAATAGTTTAATGGATGAAAGGGCGGGTAGAGTCTGTGTGAAAGCGGATCTTTACGTGCCCTTTTTTATTGTCAGCATGTAATGGATAGGAGAAATTCTCTTTTTTGTAACATTTTAACGGAGAAAACGCTCCTTTCTTTTCGTGCAATCGTAAGAAATGCGCTATCTTTGCGCGTGGAAACAATGAGGACAAACAAAACAAACAAAAGTGAACAATGAAAACAGCTTGGATGTGGATTGCTTATGTCGTACTGTTGTGTACACTGAGCAGCTGCCTTGAGAAAGATGTGTATCAAGGACCGAAAGAAGAGGACACGGCGTACAATGATTTCGATTTTTCGACCGTTGCATCAGACGTGAATCTCGAAGTGAGTTATGAGAACATAGGTGTGAAGACCGCCGTCTACTTTGAGGTGTACGACGAATCGCCTGTGGTGGAGACTGAGACCGGCTATGCGAAGCGTGCCGATGTGGAGCCCCTTTACGCTGCCTATACCGGCAAAGACGGTGTGTTCCGGGGAAAGGTGGACTTGCCTGCCTATATGGACAAGGCATACATCTATTCGCCTGCCTTCTATGCCCAGACGCTCATCGAGGCTGACGTGACAGACGGAAAGGTGACGGCGAGAGACAAACGTCCGGGAGGCGGCGAAGGCCGCAGAACAGGCGGCAAGGGAGTATGCTACATGATCGGAGGAAATGACCCGAAGCCTTCTGACGCATACAAAGACAAGTGGCACAAAGCCTTGGGCGATTATTCACGAGAGGGCTATGTCAGCTATGAGTATGCGGGAGGCGATCTCTCCATCGGCAACTATGCGGAACTGTACACAGCCCATACCAGTGTGATCAGCAGGGAGAAGGAATGCCCCGAACACTTGCGCGGCTATTCTGACATGTATGTGAACGAAGATGCCGAAGTGGCTGTCACCTTCTTGGGGCAGAACACGTGCTGGAACTGTTCGATGGGTTATTACTATTACCGGGAAGGCGAACAGCCCGCGTCGTTGCAGGAGGCCAATGTGATACTGCTGTTCCCCAACACACAAGACGGAAAATGGGACCTTGACGCAGGCCCCAACTATACCGCCTTCAAGACAAGGGGTGTCGAGCGGGGCACGACAGTGCAGCTAAAGTATTATCCGCATATTGCCGAGGGAGGGGATATGTCAGAGGCGACAACCGTATTCCCGGCCGGTTACAGGATCGGATTCGTATTGGCCAATAATGCCTGGTCTGAGCGGGTGCAGGGGTTTGAAGGGAATAACAAAAACCGCTCTGCCACTTCCGAAGGGCTGAGCGTGGACAACAATGGCATCCCTTACGGGACACCGCGCACGGCTGTCTACGGATATGGCGATGTGGTGATGATCTCTTTTGAAGACTATACCACAGACCAGAACTTCAGTGATGTGGTCATCACCATGAAGACCAACCCGGTAGATGCCATTACGGACATTCCGGTTGTGGATCCGGAAACGCAGGTGACCAAGACAAACGTCCTGAAAGGTGTCTTTGCGTTTGAGGATCTTTGGCCGGACGCGGGCGATTACGACATGAACGATGTCCTGGTGCTTTACCATTATGGGAAGACCTTGGACATTTATAAAGAGATATTGGCTGAGACTTTTACGTTCAAGACGGCGCAAAACTATGCCGGAAATGACAATGGCCTGGCTTTCACACTGAAAGGAGGCAACACGCCTGCCTCGGTGAAATATGAGATCAAGCGGCCGGGCAGTGAAGAGTTTGTGGAGACAACCGCTTTCACGTATGAGGCAGAGACCAACTCTTACCTTCTGACCGAGAATGTAAAGACAGACATGGGGGCCGAATACCGGGTGACGCTCAATTACGACCGGGCTGTGACAACCGAATCGGAAGCGCAAGTCTACCTTTACAAGAACGAGAATCTGAGCGGAACGGGCCGTTGGGAAGTCCATATCGCCCAGGAGGCTCCTACACCGCTGATGGATAAAGGCTATTTCGGCACTCAGGACGATCAGTCCAGACCCGATGAAGGAACTTATTACGTGCGTGGCGGCAAGTACCCGTTCGCCTTCTTCCTGGCAGGAGCCAAGCTGGAGGATCTGGACAGGCTGCTGATCCGTGACAACGAGAGAGTACGCATTGACCAGCTTTACCCGGCTTATACGGGTTGGGTGGAGAGCAACGGCCAGACGAATAAAGATTGGTATAAGCAATAAGCTTAAACTAAGAAGATCCTACTCATCCTTGTAGGTTTTTGAGACGCCATAATAGTTTATGCTTGGGCAGCGATGGTGAAGGGATTCACGGACGCTGCCCGTTTTTTTTGCCTGAGGGGGAAAATATGCCTATCTTTGTGCCCGAAAATCAATATGCTACAATGATGCAAGATCCAAAACATATTCACATCAGTGAGTTCAACTATCCCTTGCCCGACGCGCGCATCGCCAAGTTCCCTCTGCCAGTGCGCGACCAGTCCAAGCTTTTGCTCTATCGGGAGGGCAAGGTCGATGAAGACCGTTTCTGTAACTTGCCCCTTTACATCCCGGCCGGCAGCCTGATGGTGTTCAACAATACCAAAGTGATTCAGGCACGCCTGCATTTCCGCAAGGAAACGGGTGCCCTTATTGAAGTGTTCTGCCTCGAACCTCTCCTCCCAAGCGACTATGCCCTCAACTTCCAGCAGACCTCCCACGTGGCATGGCTGTGCATGGTGGGCAACCTGAAGAAATGGAAGGAAGGCCCGCTGCGCCGGCAAATGACCGTCAAAGGCCGTCCGCTGACACTCACCGCCGAGCGGGGCGAGTGCAGGGGCACCAGCCATCGGGTGGATTTCCGCTGGGACAATCCGGAAGTGACCTTTGCCGACATTCTGGAAGTGTTTGGCGAGCTGCCCATACCGCCCTATCTGAACCGCGAGACTCAGGAGAGCGACAAAGAGACCTATCAGACGGTCTATTCCAAAGTAAAAGGCTCTGTGGCCGCTCCAACGGCAGGACTCCACTTTACAGGCCGTGTGCTCGACGCTCTCCGCGAGAAGGGGACGGACCTGGAGGAGCTGACCTTACACGTGGGGGCAGGCACCTTCCGTCCCGTGAAGAGTGAAGAGATAGAAGGGCATGAGATGCACACCGAGTACATCTCTGTCTCGCGCGCCACTGTGGAGAAGCTATTGCGGCACGGCGGACAGGCCATTGCCGTGGGAACCACTTCGGTGCGCACCTTGGAGAGCCTGCACCACATCGGCCTCACCCTCATGCGCTGTCCCGATGCTTCGGAAGCCGATTTGCACGTGCGCCAGTGGCAGCCCTACGAGCTGACGGAGGCCGAGCAGGCTGTCACTTCCGTTCAGACCTTGCAGGCCGTGCTGGACTATATGGACCGCCACTGCCTCGAAGCTTTGCACACCAGCACACAGATCATCATTGCGCCGGGCTATGACTACAAGGTGGTGAACGGCATGGTGACCAATTTCCACCAGCCGCAAAGCACACTTCTCCTCTTGGTCTCAGCCTTTGTGCAGGGCGATTGGCGGAAAATCTACGAGTATGCCCTTTCACACGACTTCCGTTTCCTGAGTTATGGAGATTCATCCCTGCTGATGAAGCCGGGCAATGGGCTGAAATGAATCTTTTAGACGGGAATGACGCGGTCAATCGCGTCCCTACATTTTGTAACCACTATAATCACTAACCATTAATCACTGGAATCATGACCGACAACAATCAGGAACTTTTTCCTTTGGTAGACGAAGAAGGAAACATCATAGGCTCCGCCACGCGGGGCGAATGCCACAACGGCAGCAAGCTTTTGCATCCGGTGGTGCATCTGCATGTGTTCAATTCGAAGGGTGAGCTATACTTGCAGAAACGCCCGACGTGGAAAGACATCCAGCCCGGCAAGTGGGACACCGCTGTGGGCGGACATGTGGACTTGGGCGAGAGTGTGGAGCAGGCGCTTCGCCGGGAGGTGCGTGAGGAACTGGGCATCACCGCTTTCGCGCCGCAGGCTGTGGCCCGTTACGTGTTTGAGTCAGCCCGCGAGCGTGAGCTGGTCTTTACCTTCAAGACGGTCTACGACGGTCCTGTCCGCCCCAGCGAGGAGCTGGACGGAGGCCGTTTCTGGACCGTAGATGAAATCCGTGCCAACATAGGCAAAGGAGTGTTTACTCCGAATTTCGAGAAAGAGGCGGAAAAGGTGTTGGACAGAGGCTGACCGGCTTTCACATCAGTTTGCCAGCAGGTACCCATATTTCTTCAGCCGCTCGACGACGAAGTTGCGGTGTTGGTTTTCCACCAGCAGGAGATACCCCTCTGCACGCAAGGCGTGTTGCCGGATTTCAGGATCCTCGAACACGATCCGGTGCAGCTCCTTGTCATCGGCAGGGAGGCGCAGGATCGTATATTCCGTGGCGGGGATCTTGGTGATCTGTTCGCTGCGGCTCAGCAGGCTGTGGAAAAACTCCTGCCAGTTGGGCGGAAGGTCCGTATTCACATACCGCTTGAACAGTTCGATCTTCTTTTTCAGCTCCTCCGTCTTGTGGCAGTTCGCCAGAAACACTTCAGGCGTGACGTGGTAACACCCTTTCCCGATGGGGACAACCATGTCATTCAGCATGGCCTCATACGGATTGTTCTCCCTCAGCGCGGTGAGGATCAGGTGGTTGTCATCCAATTCAAACAGAGGCCCTTCCGGATCCTCCGTTTTCGCAGGCGTATATTCTTTGGCCTGTCCCAAGGCGTATGCCCCCAGCGGAGTCAGCCGGAAGTATTCCAGACACTCGGTGTACGACGCATCCTCAGGCTGGATTTCCCTGCAGGCGATCTCCGCCATGCCTGCGGCGGCCAGCAGGAAGAAAAGCCCTCTGAGGTAGGGAAGTCCCACGTCCGTGAGAATCCGGTCCAAATAGGTGGGGCGTTTCTGTTTGGTGTTGGTCAAAGCCAGCTGTTCAAACATGGTGTGGTGAAACAAAGTCAGATAGTTGTAACACTGCTTGTCGGTCAGCGTCTCCCGGCAGAAGGCAGGCACATGGAGCCATGTCCCCGCCGACGCTTCACTCGCTTTTTTCAGCACGGGGATGGCGAGGTGTGCGGCATAGCTGCTGCAGGTCACGTTCTTGCGGAGGCCGCTGAGGTGGGGCAGGAGCACGGGCACCGTCAGGAAGGTGAAATGTATGGTCTTTTCCAGCCAGAGACGGAGCTGCTGTTCGGGCGATTTCTCTATCATCCTCAGGTTGGCCAGGCCGGAGCTCCAGAGCACGGCCAGTATGGAGGTGCGCCACAGGGCCGCGTTCTTGTCAGGTGAGTCGGGAAAGAACTCCTTGATGTGCATGGTCTTGCTCAGCAGGTTCAGGGTTGAGGCTTTGAGGCTGGTCTTGTTGGCTTCCAGCTTCCCTTGCCGGAACAGCTCTTCCAGCACGTGCAGGTAGACAAAGATGTCCTTCTCGCCGGAAAAGAAACGCAGGCCGGTCTTCGCTTTTTCCGGCAGCTGCTTGTACAGCACGGTAGGCTTTTCCGGAAAGAAAAAGGGGTGAGCCATCATGAAGAAGGCATGGTTGAGATAGAGGTAATGCGTGCTTACCATCCTGTCCTTTTCTCCTTTCCCCCTCACGGCTGTAAACCAAGGCAGGGACTCGGCTTTGGCGTAGCCGGTGGACGGCAGGCTGACGAAGCGGTTGAGGAGAGCGTCCTCCCACACCTTCCGCTCTTCGGGCGAAAGGGATTCGAGGTAGGCGCGGAAGTTGCGCTCGTCGGCCAGGAAAAAGGCGATCAGGGAAATCATCTCTCCCTTTTTCAGCACACTGGCGTTGCTGATGTATGCCTTGTAGACAATGCTCGATTTCTTTCGGGTTCCGTCACGGTCGACGGCTGTGGCGGAGCCCGGTCTCTTCTTCAGCCACTGTATCAATGTCCTCGTCATGCCTCGCAAGGAGTCGGTGGTGAAGTCTTTCAGGTATTGGTTCCAACGCTGCGCCTCGTCCTGAGGCGGAAAATACAGATCCATATTTTTTTATTCAGTTTGTTTGCGTGTTATGGTTATGTCACCCGCCGCAGCCTTGCATTGATAGCGGCTCGTTGGGCTGCGGGGGCTATTTGAAGATGTATTCCATGTCCTCTTCGCTCAGCCGTTTCGAGAGCGACGAGTCGCTGCTGATCAGGTCGGCGAAGAGGGCGGCTTTCTGCTGCTGGAGCAGCAGGATCTTTTCCTCGATGGTGCCGCGTGTGATCAGCGAGTAGCTCATCACCTTGGCCTGCTGTCCGTAGCGGTGCAGGCGGTTGACGGCCTGCTCCTCCGCCGCCTTGTTCCACCACGGCTCAAACAAGAGCACCGTGTCGGCCGCCGTCAGGTTCAGACCCACCCCTCCCGTCTTCAGCGTCATGAGCAGCACCATGCAGTCCGGGTCATGCTGGAACCGCTCCACCACGCTGCGCCTGTCGGTGGTCGATCCCGTCATGCAGGCGTAGTCGATGCCCATCTCCTCCAGCCGTTCCCCTGTCAGCTCGATGCCCGCGATGAAGTTGTAAAACACCACCACCTTGTGGCGGTTGGCCACCGCCTCTGCCACCGTCTCCATCAGGATCTCCAGCTTGGCCGACTTGATCTCTCCGTTGCTCAGGCTTTCCGGCACCGAGGCGATCCGTCTCAGCTCGTTCATGGCTTGGAACATCATCAGCTGCGAGCGCTGGATGCCCTCCCGGCGGATGTTTTCCTTGATCTGCTGGAAATAGTAGCGGCGGCGTTCCTCATAGAACCGGGCTTGGGCCGGCTCCATCTCGGCATAGAGCGTGTGTTCCATGCGGTCGGGCAGCTCCTTCAGCACGTCCTTCTTCAGGCGGCGCAGCATGAAGGGGAAGATCTTGCGCCGCAGGCTTTGCAGGGCGTCCGGGTCGTTCTCCTTCTGGATGGGGTAGGTGTATCGGGTGTTGAAGTCGTTGAGGCTGCCGAACATGGGCGGGTTGAGGAAGCGGAACAGGGCATACAGTTCCGTCAGGTTGTTTTCCATCGGCGTGCCGCTCAGGGCCAGCCGGTGCGCCCCTTTCAGCAGGAGGACGGACTGGGTGATCTGGGTGGACAGGTTCTTGGCGTTCTGGCTTTCGTCCAGGATGATGTAGTGGAACTCCTGTTCGCTGAACTCCCGGATGTGGTTTCTCAGCAGGGCGTAAGTGGTGAGGATCACGTTCCGTTTCCTTGCCTCTTCCAGGTCGCGGTCGCTGCCATAATAGGTATAGACCGACAGCTGTGGGGCAAACCGCGCCAGCTCGTTCTGCCAGTTGAAGATCAGGCTGCGCGGCATGACGACGAGGGTAGGAGTCTGTTCTTGCGGATAGATGAGGGTCAGCATGGCGATGGCCTGCACGGTCTTGCCTAAGCCCATGTCATCGGCCAGGCAGCCGCCCATCCGGTGCCGGTACAGGTACCGGATCCATTTCACTCCCTCCTTCTGGTAAGAGCGGAGCGTGGCCTTCAGGCCGGGCAGCTGCAGCTTCTCTTTCTCCAGACGGTTGAAACCCTCGTAGAAGTCGCGTTGCAGGTGGGCCGCCTCTCCTTCTATGCGCTCGTTGAGCAGGTCTTCCACCTCCGGCAGGTCGAAGAAAGACACCTTCACCCGCTCGCTCTTGGTCTGGAACAGCCGTTCTATGCGGCGCATGTAGCGGCTTTCCACCAGGACGCGGTCGCCGTCGGGAAGCTGGACGTAGCGCTGCTTGCGGTATTGAGACAGGAGCTGCTGCAGGGACATCCGTTCCTCGCCCAGTTCCACCTCGGCCGTTCCCTCCAGAAAGTCGATGCCCGACGAGAACTGCAGGTGCAGGCGTGGCCGCTCGATGCGGATGTGGTATTTAGACAGCTTCTCGATGCCGACCAGCTGGTAGCGGCTCAGCAGTGTGGGCAGGCTGTGCAGCAGGAAGGGGCCGGCCGTCTCAGGCGGAATGATGAAGAAGTCGCCGTTCTGGAACACCTCTTTCTGCGCCTGGCGGTTGGGGGCGTGCTGAAGGATGAGTTTCCGCAGCTGTTCCACGTCTTCCTCTATCGGGTGGCGCACGATGCGCTTCAGCCTCACCTGGCGGTCTTGGCTGAGCATGGCCACGTGCGTCAGGTCGAACTCCTGCAGCAGGCGGGACGGAAGGCCGGGCACGGTGGGGATGACCTTCAGGTAGAGCGACTGGTTCCGGGTCACCTTCTCGAAGAGGATGGCGGGCACGGTATCGGCCGTTTCCCGTCCGACGCTGATCTCATAGTCGTCGGTCGAGACAGGCTGCACGTTTTCGATGTAGGAGAAGAAGATGGAGAGGTAGTTCTCCAGCAGGTCGGCGGAAAAAGGCTCGATGAGGAAGGGGAGCTGGTCGTAGCCGTCGCCCAAAGGCAGCATCTGATGCAGGGTGCTGCCTGTCAGGAGGAAACTGTCGGTCAGGATCTGAAACCGTTTGATCTCCTTGCCGTCCGTCTTCGCCTGGAGGGTGGGGACAATGTTTTCCCCTTCCCGCCGGAGCAGCAGTTGCAGGCTGGCGGACTCGCCGGAAAACTGGAGAGGTTTCATCTTGGCGTTCACCACGTTGGGGCAGGCCATGAGCTGATACAGCAGGTAGGGATGCTCCCTCAGGCTGATCTGCTGATGGCCGGCCAGGGTCTCCCAGCGGATGTTGTCGGTCTGCTCCCGGCGGATCCGTTCGATGTTGCGCAGGAGCTGGGCGGTGTTGCCGGGGTAGTAATGATAGTCTGCCTCCACGCTCTCCCCTTGGGCGTTGACCGTGTCGAGACAGGCTTCGTCCTTTTGGATGTTGAGCTGGAAATAGAGGTCGGGGTGGGTATAGGTGCCGCTTGTGGTGTAAGACGGGCGTTTCCTTTTCAGTCGGGACAGGAATGGTTCCATAGGATCGTTGGTGTTCGCTTTTGAATATTTCCGGCAAAAGTACAGAAAAAAATACTTGTTTACGTCCTTTTGGAACGATTATTTGTTTTTTGATTGTCGGCAAAGTCCCGTTTCCCGCATCTTTCACCGCCTGTTTCTCTCTCTATTCACGTGTTTTGGAGGTTTGCGGGGTGAAGTTTCACCGCGATTGCTTGTGAGTCAGCGTGTTGCGGTGAAAGATGCGTCTGGAACGTCCATGGGGGCGTGAAAGCGTGTGCGTGCGTGAATCTTTCACCACATCCGTCTGGGAGCCAACGGATTGGGAACGTGGTGAAGGCGTGAAAGATTCATCCGGCTTTTTTGCCGAAAGAGGGGTGTCAGCATTTCCGTCGGCTGTTTGCCATGTTGATTTGTCCTCCTTTCCTGTCGGTTTGTCCTCCTCGTGCCCGTTCCTGTCCGGCGATTGTGCCGTCATGCGCTACAGCCGCACGCGTGAGACAGGGAGAGCCGCACGCGTGAAACGGATGGAGCGCACGCGTGCGGCAGGCGGACGGCACGCGTGAATCGGACGGACCGCACGCGTG
>CALUOU010000090.1 GCA_944322335.1 uncultured Bacteroides sp. | reverse complement strand
TTTGTTTATGGTGAAAATCAAAAATACAATAAGTTAAATATTAAAGAATAGGAGAAAGAACTATGGCTTATATGTCAGAAGACGGCTACAACAAATTGCTGGCCGAACTTAAACACATGGAAACAGTGGAACGCCCGAAGATCGTGGCCGCCATTGCAGAAGCGCGCGACAAAGGAGATTTGTCGGAAAACGCAGAATATGATGCCGCCAAAGAAGCTCAAGGCATGCTGGAAATGAAAATCAACAAGCTGAAAGCCGTTATTGCCGATGCCAAGATCATCGATGAGTCGAAACTGAAGACGGACAGTGTGCAGATTTTAAACAAGGTGGAACTGAAGAACGTAAAGAACGGCATGAAGATGACTTACACCATCGTGTCGGAAAGCGAAGCCAACCTGAAAGAAGGCAAAATCTCAGTCAACACCCCCATCGCGCAAGGATTGCTGGGAAAGAAAGTAGGCGATGTCGCTGAAATCAAAGTGCCACAAGGCACCATCAGCCTGGAAGTGGTGAGCATCTCATTCTAAGCCGGGCCAATCGCACCACATTTTATTATTATTAAAAAAAGGAAAACTATGGCAACAATATTCAGCAGAATCATTGCAGGCGAAATCCCCTGCTACAAAGTGGCGGAAGACGAGAAATTCTTCGCTTTCCTCGACATCAATCCTTTGGCCAAAGGGCATACGCTGGTAGTCCCCAAACAAGAAGTGGACTACATTTTCGATTTGAGTGATGAAGACTTGGCCGCAATGCACGTGTTTGCCAAGAAAGTGGCGCTGGCCATCGGCAAGGCTTTCCCTTGCAAAAAGGTGGGCGAGGCTGTGTTGGGGCTGGAAGTGCCGCATGCCCACATTCACCTCATTCCGATGCAGAGCGAAAGAGACATGCTTTTCTCCAATCCCAAGCTGAAGCTGACTGACGACGAGTTTCAGGCTGTAGCCGCTGCCATCCGGGCTGCGCTTTGACCTTTTCCCTGCGGCATGCAGGCCGCAGGGGGGGTGGACCAGACTTTCAGAAACGTCAAGACACAGAGTCCGCATAGAGCCGTCTGACTCATTTGCGCTCTGTGTCTTGGCGTTTTTTTTAAAGTTCCCTTGTCGGTGGGGATAGCTCTCATCTGCACATCATCTTGCAGTCTTTGCATTTGCCCAATTCTCCCCTGAAACGTTTCTCCACCAGATGATGCAGACGATCCTTCAGTGCGTCGAGACGGATCGTATCTATCACTTCGTTGACAAAAGCGAACATCAGCAGCAGGCGGGCTTCATGCAGAGGGATGCCACGCTGGCGCATGTAGAACAAGGCCGCATCGTCCAACTGCCCCACAGTGGCGCCGTGGCTGCACTTCACGTCATCGGCATAGATCTCCAGCTGAGGCTGGGTGTACATGCGGGCTTCACGGGTAGCGCATAAGTTGCGGTTGGTCTGCCGGGCATCGGTGTGCTGGGCATCGGGACGGACCAGTATCAGCCCCGCAAAGGCTCCCGTAGCCTGCTGGTCGAGCACATATTTATAAAGCTCGCGTGACGTGCACGAAGGCGCGGCATGATCAATGACGGTGCGGTTGTCCACATGTTGGTTCTTGTCGGCTATGGCCATGCCGCAAAGGTTGAGCTCGGCATGCTCTCCGGCCAGACGGACACGGGTGACGTTGCGGGTTGTGCCGCCAGTCAGGGTCATGCCGTTCAGCAAGACATTGCTGCCCGCTTCCTGGCGGACATAAAGATTGCTGAAACGGGTGTTGCCGGTATGTGTCTCTTCCAGTTCGTAAAGGTCAAACACAGCGTCCTTCCCGACAAAAACCTCAATCACTTGTGTGGTCAGGAAATTGACCTCATCCATGGCGTGGTCGCACGCCAGCAAACGTGCCTGTGCGCCGTCTTCCAGGATGATGAGCACACGGCGGTTCACCAGCAGGCTGACATCGCTCCTCAGGATATTGACGAGCTGAATGGGCTTGTCCAGCACTACGCCACGAGGCACATACAGCAGGACACCGTCTTGGGCAAAAGCCGTGTTGAAGGCAGTCAAACCGTCCTGAGAGGTGTCGGCCAGTGTCCCGAGGTAACGCTTGACGAGGTCGGCATGGTCGCGGAAAGACCCCATGACGGCTCCATCCGGCAACGGCTTGCCGGCAGACGAGAAGAGGTCATTGACTGCGAAATGCAGAGAAGTGCTCATGTTGGGCACATCGCATCGGAACACTTCATAAGGATTGACGGGAAAAGCCAGCCGCTTGAGATTCATGCCATAGTCTGGCTCAAAGCTTTTGGCCACGTCCGTATATTTGCTTTCTTCCTGGTGGCGGGTCGGAAAACCCAGCCGCTCGAAGTCGGCAAAAGCTTGTGTGCGCAAGCTGTTCAGCGGCTCGGCACTGTAGCTGCGCAGCGTGGCTTCCGCCTGTGCGTACAAGTCTATGTATTGTTGTTCAGGTCTCATAATCTATTCATTTGCAGAATCATTCGGTTACTTCCTTTTTGATCCAGTCGAAGCCGCGCTGCTCGATTTCCTGTGCCAGTTCCGGCCCGCCGGTCTTGACAATGCGGCCACCGAGGAGCACGTGTATGGTGTCGGGCTTCAGGTAATCCAGCAGACGCTGATAGTGGGTGATGACGAGGGCGGAAGTTTGCGGAGTGCGGAGCTTGTTGAATCCTTCGGCTACGATGCGCAAAGCGTCCACGTCGAGGCCGGAGTCTGTCTCGTCGAGGATGGCGAAGGTCGGCTCCAGCATGGCCATCTGGAAAATCTCGTTGCGCTTCTTTTCGCCGCCACTGAAGCCCTCGTTCACCGAGCGGTTGGCCAATTTGCTGTCCAGCTCGACGATGGCGCGCTTTTCCCGCATCAGTTTCAGAAATTCAGATGCCGAAAGGGCAGGCAGATGGCGATACTTGCGCTGTTCGTTGACAGCCGTCCGCATAAAATTCACCATCGACACGCCGGGGATCTCCACCGGTGTCTGAAACGACAGAAAGACACCTTCGTGCGCCCGGTCTTCGGGCGACATGGCCAGAAGGTCTTTGCCGTTGAAAGTCACCGTGCCGCGCGTCACCTCATAAGCCGGATGGCCTACCAGAACATTGCTCAGCGTACTCTTGCCCGCGCCGTTCTGTCCCATCAAGGCATGCACCTCGCCATCGCGGATGGTCAGGTCGATGCCTTTCAATATTTCTTTGCCATTGATGCTGGCATGCAGGTCTTTGATTTCTAACATAAGCTATTCCTTTTTTCTATATAAGTATCAATGAGGCGCAAAGATACGAATTAATGCGCGGACTGCGAGATGGAAAAGGCAAAAAACATCCGTCAGCTCCGACATCGGCAGAGAGGAGGCTCACAGCTTCCCGTTGCACCACGACATCTCTTCCAGCCCACACCATCCCGCGTCCCTGATCTCCCTTAGAAACAGCCGGGCGCACATCTCGGCATCCTCGCCCGCCCGGTGGTGCCGGGCATAAGGGATCTCAAACTGGTCACACAAATAGTCGAGCTTGTTGCACCTGAAGTCATAGAGCTTGCGGGCGGCGCGCAGAGAACAATAATAAGTGACATCCGGTTTCGGCAAGCCATACAAATCCAACGACTGACGGATACACACCATGTCAAAAGCCGCATTGTGGGCGACGAGCACCGGGCAATCTTTCATGTATCGGGATATTTCCGCCCATACTTCGGGAAACTCCGGCGACCGGAATGTGTCACTGGGGCGTATTCCGTGGATCCGGATGTTGAAATAGCTGTAGCTGTTGCCTTGAGGGCGGACCAGCCACGAACGGGTTTCCCTCACTTTGCCGTCGCGCACCACACAGATGCCTGCCTCGCATATGGAAGCCCGTTCGCCGGTGGCTGTCTCGAAATCAATGGCGATAAAATTCAATCCTTGCATGGCTTTCTCTTTTTTTTCAATGATGGATCATTGCAGACAAAGTTAGAAAATAGTTTTGGTAAATCTGCCATGAAAAATCCATTTTCTGTTCTTCTCCGCCAATTCTTCCGTTTTCCCATAATGGGCAAGCTTGCCGACTGTCATCCCTCCTCTACAATTTGCATATCAGTTCTGTTTCATTATAAATTCTCACACGCGTGAACCGGACGGACCGCACGCGTGAACCGGACGGACCGCACGCGTGAACCGGATGGACCGCACGCGTGAACCGGATGGACCGCACGCGTGAACCGGACGGACCGCACGCGTGAACCGGATGGACCGCACGCGTAAGACAGAAAGAAGCCGTTGACGGTCTGCCGTAATTTTCATGTAATGACTATTGTCGCAATTTTGGAATGACAATAGACAAGGAGAGTCTCCCCTGTGAATCCTCCTTTATCTGCCATTTGTCATCCGGCATTCGCCGTCAGTCTCAATCAACTTGATTTTGTCATACAATCAACTTGATTTCACCTCCTGATCAACTTGATTTTTATCGGGAAACGGCTTGAAAGCTTCACGCTTTCATTTTACTTTTAATTTGTTATTAATCAATTTATTCAGGTGAAACATAGAACGGCTCTCACCTTTCACTCCCCTTATATTGCTTTCAATGCAATATACATATATTCAGTGGTTTATGGTGAAACTTCACTCTGCACATTTTTATTAAAACATTTCTTCATGTTTCGCGTGAAAGATCGTTTTTTGTTGACAATGTGAACAGCGTTTGACCGATTTTTACACCTCGTTTGACCGATTTTCACACCCTGTTTGACCGATTTTCACACTATTCCGATGAAGACAGCTGGCGATACCTGTCTTGCTGTTTGGTCATAGATGCTTTTCAGATCCTATTGATTTGTATGTACTGTTGATGTTGATCTGTCAATATTTCGACACGCGTGATTGGGGCTGCTTCACTATAATAAATGGAGTGTCGGATTGGCCGCATCCGTTTGTCATCGCATGCGGTGGAGATAGGAATCGTGGAGGAACAGGACAGTTGTGTGCCTGTGCGGGAGTCAGGTTCTGGCAGGATAGCTTACGAAAGGACTTAACAGCTGGATTCAGGATGTGTTGGACGCGCTGGAGGCGGGCGATGTGGACCGTCTCCGCCAGCTGTTCACGTCCTTCCTGGCCGGCATCCCCTACAGCATGCGGCGGAAGTCGGACGAGCGGGAGAGGGAGCGTTGGATGTGGCATGCTTTCCTTATAGCCTGCGGCAGGCGTATGCGTTATAAAAAGCGCACATTTGCATTATTCTCTATAAAAATATCTCTTCTCATTCAGCTTTTCTGTAGTGAAAGTTGTATCTTTGCCCTCATAATGCGATTTGATTATGACATTCAAGGAGTTTTTTTCTTTTAAGAAGAACGGATTTTTCTGGTTCAACATAGTGGCTATGATCGTAGTGGTGTGTGGCATGATGTGGGGAGTGCTCCATTGGCTGGACGTGTACACCCGTCATGGTGAGGCAGTGGTTGTGCCCGATGTGAAGGGCATGAGTGTGCGTCAGGCTGAGGCTGTTTTCCAGAAGCGCGGGCTGGTGTGCGAGGTGTCCGATTCCACCTATCGGAAAGACTTGACACCGGGGTGCATCTTGGACTATAATCCTCCGATGGGGCAGAAGGTGAAGGAAGGCCGCATCATCTATCTTACGATCAACACCCTGAGCATTCCCCCCAAGCCGGTGCCCGACGTGGCCGACAACAGCTCGCTGCGCGAGGCTGAGAGACGTCTGCAGGCAGCCGGATTCAAGCTGGCGGCTGTGGATACGGTGCCGGGTGAGAGGGACTGGGTGTATGGCGTGAAATACCAAGGCCGCTTGCTCGGACAGAACGCACAGGTGCCCACCGGGGCGGCTTTGGTGCTGGTGGTGGGCGACGGTGAGGGGGAGGGCTTGCCGATCCGGGCCGATTCCACCCTGCTGAACAGCGGCAGCCTGCCCGCCGTGACACCGGCTGACGGGGGAGAAGAGACGATGGAGGAGGATTCCTGGTTTTGACAAGCGTGCCTATGGATAGAGGAGAGTTGACCGACAAGGAGCTGGCGGCATGGACCGATGAAGAGGACGGGCTGTGTGCCGCCGATGATCTGGATCTGGACGATGTGGAGCCGGCGGGCAACGATGCCCGGTGGTATGAGCATTTCCGGGTGGTGGTAGACAAGGGGCAGGAGATGATGCGGGTGGACAAGTATTTGTTTGACCGTCTGACCAATGCCTCGCGCAACCGCATTCAGAAGGCGGCGGAGGCTGGATGTGTGATGGCCAACGGGAAACCCGTGAAAAGCAGCTACAAGGTGAAGCCGCTGGATGTCATTACCCTGGTGATGGACCGGCCCCGCTATGAGAACGAGGTGATACCCGAAGACATTCCGCTGGACATTGTCTATGAGGACCCTTACCTGATGGTGGTGAACAAGCCTGCCGGACTGGTGGTGCATCCGGGTCACGGCAATTATCACGGCACGCTGGTGAACGCCATCGCCTGGCACATGAAGGACGTGCCCGACTATGACGCCAACGATCCGCACGTGGGGCTGGTACACCGCATCGACAAGGATACCTCCGGCCTGCTGGTCATAGCCAAAACGCCTGACGCGAAGACCAATTTGGGCAATCAGTTTTTCCACAAGACCACCCGCCGTCGTTATCGGGCTTTGGTATGGGGCAACGTGGAGGAAGACGAGGGCACCGTTATGGGCAACATAGGCCGCAACCCGAAAGACCGGATGCAGATGGCCGTATTGCCGGAGGGGCAAGGAAAACATGCCGTGACACACTACCGGGTGCTGGAGCGTTTCGGCTATGTGACGCTTGTGGAATGCATTCTGGAGACGGGACGCACACATCAGATCAGGGTACACATGAAGCACATCGGGCATGTGCTGTTCAACGATGACCGGTATGGGGGGCACGAGATCCTGCGTGGAACCCATTTTGCCAAATACAAACAATTTGTAAACAACTGCTTTGACATCTGCCCACGGCAAGCCTTGCATGCCATGACGCTGGGATTCCGTCATCCGGTGACGGGAGAGGAGATGGACTTCACCTCCGGGCTTCCCGCCGACATGACAAGCCTGCTCGACAAGTGGAGGAGCTATATCAGTAATCGAGATTTAATGTAAAAAAGACAGGAAACAATGAAACGCATCATTGCCATTGTGTGCGGAGGAGACACCTCCGAGTTTGAAGTTTCCCTACGCAGCGCGCAAGGAATCTGCTCCTTTATCGACAAGGAGAAATACACCATCTATATAGTGGAAATGCACGGGCCGGACTGGCACGTGCAGCTGCCCGACGGCACGCGGACGCCTGTGGACCGCAACGACTTCAGCTTCCGGACCGCCGACGGGCGGCACGTGAGGTTTGACTTTGCCTACATCACCATTCACGGCACTCCCGGCGAGGACGGACGCCTGCAGGGATATTTTGACATGCTGCGCATCCCTTACTCTTGTTGCGGAGTCTTGGCGGCAGCGCTCACTTACGATAAGTTTGCCTGCAACCAGTATCTGCACGGATTCGGCGTGCGCATAGCCGACTCGCTCCTGTTGCGCAGCGGACAGACGGTCTCAGACGAGGAAGTGGTCAGCCGCATCGGCCTGCCTTGTTTTGTCAAGCCCAACTTGGGCGGCTCCAGCTTTGGAGTGACCAAGGTGAAGAAGCGCGAAGAGATACAGCCCGCCCTTGCCAAAGCCTTTGCCGAATCGCGGGAGGTGATGGTAGAAGCCTTCATGGAGGGCATGGAGCTGACGTGCGGCTGCTACAAGACGCGTCAGAGGTCGGTCGTGTTTCCCGTTACGGAGGTGGTGTCCCATCATGAATATTTTGACTACGACGCCAAGTACAAGGGCGATTCAGACGAGATCACGCCGGCACGTATCTCTGAGGAGCTGGCCGACCGTGTGAAGAAGCTGACTTCAGCCATTTACGACATTGTGGGAGCCTCCGGCATCATTCGTGTGGACTATATCGTGACCGAAGGGGAGAAGATCAACCTGCTGGAAGTGAACACGACTCCTGGCATGACTGCCACCAGCTTTATCCCCCAGCAGGTGCGTGCGGCCGGTATGGAGATGGGGGAAGTGTTAGGAGAAATTATAGAAAACAACCTGTCTGAGCTGGAGGAGGCTGAAGAGAGATAGAAGGAGCTACCGTTTGGCTCAGGATGTTGGGAAACCATAGCTTGACCCCTTTTGTCAGCGGTATCCACAAATCGCTGATCATTAAACGCTAATCATTAATTGCAGTGCTTATGACAACCGAATTTGACGAGATCCGTCCGTATGAGGACGAAGAGTTGCCTCAAGTCTTTGAGGAACTGATAGCCGACCCGGCCTTTCAGAAGGTGGCGTGTGCGGTCATGCCCGGCGTGCCGTTTGAACACATCGCACAGAAGATGCGCTCCAGCAAGACGAAGCGCGAGTTCCAACTGAATTGTTGTTATGGCATCTTGCGTGACATTATGCAGAAACTGACGGGCGGTGTCTCTTTAGACCATACGGCGCTGTCCGACAAACAAGCTGCCTATACGTACATCTCTAACCACCGTGACATTGTGCTCGATTCCGGTTTCCTGTCTCTCCTCTTGGTGGATCAAGGGATGGACACCGTGGAAATAGCCATTGGCGACAACCTCCTCATCTATCCGTGGATCAAGAAGCTGGTGAGAGTCAACAAGTCGTTCATCGTGCAGCGTGCCTTGACCATGCGCCAGAAGCTGGAGTCCTCTGCGCGCCTTTCCCGCTACATCCACTACGCCATTGCCCGGAAGCGCCAGTCCGTCTGGATAGCCCAGCGCGAAGGACGGGCCAAGGATTCCGACGACCGCACCCAGGAAAGTGTGCTGAAGATGCTGTCCATGGGAGGAGAAGGCGATGTGGCGGACCGCTTGTGTGAGCTGAACATCGTTCCGCTGGCCATTTCCTATGAATACGACCCTTGCGACTACCTGAAAGCGCAGGAGTTCCAGCTGAAACGTGACATGCCGGGCTATAAGAAGACCACGGCCGATGACTTGCTGAACATGCAGACCGGACTGATGGGGTATAAGGGCAGGGTGCATTTCCAGGTGGCGCCGTGCATCAACGAGGCATTGCGGGCCATGGACTGCTCGCGGCCCAAGGCCGAGCTGTTTTGCAGCATCGCAGCCCTGATAGACAAAGGCATCCACAGCAACTATCGCCTCTATCCCAACAACTACATAGCCCACGACCTGCTCACCGGCACGCATGAGTTTGCCGCCCACTACACGATGGAAGAGTTCCGGCAGTTTGAGCAATACATCGACCGGCAGCTACAGCGCATCACTTTGCCTCAAAAGGATGAGCCTTTCCTGCGCGAGAAACTCTGTCTGATGTATGCCAATCCGCTGAAAAACAGCCTGAGGGCGGCCGCCAGTCCAGGATCGGAAAGCTAAGCAGATGAAGAAGATCAATCACTAACACTTAACACTTAATACTTAATACTTAACACTTAATACTTAATACTTAATACTTAACACTTAATACTTAGCCACAGTCATGCCTTTCCTTTTTTTCTTGTTCTGCCTCATCTGTTGTGCGGCTTGCGGCGATGACGACTACTGCTATCCCTCCGTCGTGCAGGAATACCTGACGGTCTTCACGGCTTCCGACGGCAGGTTGCACACCGTTGTCACCGATGGCGGGCAAACGCTTCCGGTGGCTGATGACCGTACCGGCACGCATGTCAAGCCGGATACCGCCTATCGCATTGTCAGCAATTACGAGCTGATTCCTGCTTCTGGTGATGAGGAAGCTGTCCGCCTTTATGCCGTACTGAATGCCATCGCTCCCGTGCCGGAACCTCCCGATTCGTTTGAAGACGGCGTAGAGACCGAAGAGGCCGATGTGCTGAGCTGGTGGCTGGGGTATGGCTACCTGAATGTGGTGGTGACGGTGCGTCAGCAGGGCAAACACCTGTTTCACTTTGTGGAAGACGAGGTGACAACCGATGCCGGAGGGAGCCGTAGTGTACGGCTGACTCTGTATCATGCTGTGGAGAGCGAGGTGCAGGACTACACCAAACGCGGATATCTGTCCGTACCTTTGCAGCAGTATTTCACGGAAGGAGTGCGGAACCTGGATGTCACCCTCTGTGTGCATACCGCATCGGGCGTGAAAACATTGGAACTGAAACAGATAGGGAAAACGTGGAAAGAAGGGGTATTTTAAAACCAAATCACAGGTCACTTATGAAAACAATCTTTACCTTGATCTTCGGCGCGTGTCTGGCGGGGCTTTTCTCCTGCCAGCAGAAGAAGGAAGGGAATTTCCGTTCCGTTCCCGTAGACGAGTTTGCCGCCCTTATCGCCAACCCTGACGTGCAGCGTCTGGACGTGCGCACTGTGGCGGAGTATTCCGAGGGGCACATCCCCGGCAGTGTCAACGTCAATGTGCTGGACGACTCGTTTGCCGCTGTTGCCGATTCGGTGTTGCAGAAAGGGCAGCCCGTGGCTCTGTATTGCCGGAGCGGGAAGCGCAGCAAGAAAGCCGCTTCCATCCTCAGCCAGAAAGGCTACGAGGTGTATGAGCTGAATACAGGATTCCAAGGCTGGCAGGCCGCCGGCAAGGAGACGGAGAAATAGAACATCTGGCGGAAAGAGATCAGAAAAAAAAGACGAGGCTGTAAAGTTCATCTCCTTATAGCCTCGTCTGCTGCTATTCCTGTTTTCTTTTATCAGCTCTCCAGCAGCCGTTTCAGCACCACGGTGGCTGAGATCTCGCGGTTGGCGGCTTCGGGGATGACAATGGACTGCGGGCTTTCGATCACGTCGTCTGTCACGATCATGTTGCGGCGCACGGGCAGGCAGTGCATGAAGTAAGCATTGTTGGTGACGGCCATCTGGCGGTCGCTGACGGTCCACTCGCGGTCACGGCTCAGGATTTGTCCGTAGTTGTCGCCCGTATAGGCAGCCCAGTTTTTGGCGTAGATGAAGTCAGCCCCCTCGAAAGCCTTCATCTGGTCATATTCCACATGCGCTTTCCCCACAAATTTCGGATCCAGCTCATAGCCTTCGGGGTGGGTGATGACAAACTCATAGTCTGTGGCATTCATCCATTCGGCAAACGAGTTGGGAACAGCCTGTGGAAGAGGACGGGGATGAGGCGCCCATGTCATGACCACTTTCGGACGGGCCGTCTTCTTGTATTCCTCGATGGTGATGAGGTCGGCAAAGCTCTGCAGGGGATGGCGCGTGGCTGCTTCCATGGAGAATACCGGCCGGCCGGAATATTGGATGAATTGGTTCAGGATGACTTCGTTGTAGTCATAGTCGCGGTTTTCGAAGCGGGCAAAGGAGCGCACCCCGATGAGGTCGCAATAGCAGCCCATCACGGGAATGGCCTCCAGCAGGTGTTCGGGCTTGTCGCCGTCCATCACCACGCCACGCTCGGTCTCCAGCTTCCAGGCACCTTGGTTGATGTCGAGCACAATGACGTTCATGCCCAGGTTGAGAGCGGCTTTCTGGGTGCTGAGGCGGGTGCGGAGGCTGGAGTTGAAGAAGATCATCAGCAGCGTCTTGTTCCGTCCCAGTTCCACGTATTTGAAACGGTCTTTCTTGATTTCAAAAGCTTCGTCCAGTGCAGTCCTCAGGTCTCCGATGTCCTGCACGCAAGTAAATTTCTTCATACTTTTTTAAAGTTTGTAAGTTGATAAGTTGATGGCTAAAGTTTTCCTCCTCTAAAAATAAAGGTGGAATTATAACAGGTCCTCAAGAAAAAGCCGCAACTTGGCAGGTGCTGATAAACTAAGTCGCAACAATTGGAAAGAGAACCGTTATGGATGCAAAAATAGCTGATTTTCACGAGACGGAAAACATATTGAGCGTTAAAAGTGACAACCTGTCAAAAATACCCCGCGAACAATGCCTTTGTCTGTTCAGGGAGAAAAAACGTTCAAGCAGGGCGGTCAAATTTGTTTCATTCTATCTTTTTTGTCCACAATTGTCCTCCCATGCACGCCAAAACAGCCAAACAAGCAAGAGAAGCCTTTCCCCCCTCTTGCATATGTCAAGGAAGCAGTCTAAATTTGTTCGGTGTATAACCGATTGACTAACCCTTTAACATCATTTGTTATGAAATAATTATTAAGATTTACCCCCCCCACGTTAGGAAAGCTTAACGTTATGGCGTTCCTATGCTTCCTCTCCCTGCTTCTGCTGGCCGCGTGCCACAGCGATGACAACGAACCCGTCCCTACCGATGAAGATCCGCAGACCGTCACCGTCACCCTCAGCCTGGAAGACTTCCGGACCCGCGCCATCAGCGAGACGGACGACGATGAGATCAGCCGCCTGCTGATGCAGGTCATCGAC
>CALUOU010000089.1 GCA_944322335.1 uncultured Bacteroides sp. | reverse complement strand
TCTTAATGAAAGAAGAGAATGGGACTGTTTGATAAATCGAAATTAACCGATATAGCCAAGGGGGTGCAGAACGCGGGAAATGGTCTGGCCTCGACCCTCTCGTCCGGTCTGTCCGGTTTAGGCAAAAAGAAAAACGATAAGAAAGAACCGGCTGAGGAAGCCGCCACGTCAGATATGCCGGAAGTGGTGGAAGCCGTTCCTGTGGCCGCATCCGCTCCGGCAACCCAGCCGGTCGTCATCGACTCGCTGGACGGGATGCAGACGTGGCTGCAGAGCTTCGAGGTAACAGCCAAGCCTGCCGCCCTGCAGACGCTGCAGCAGCAGATTCAGGTGCTGAGTTTCGTGCAAAGCCCCTCCATGACGGGCATGGCCGTGGACACTATGCTGGCCAGCCTGAACCGGGCGTTGAAATATGCCGAAAGCGAAGTGGAGAAAGATGAGATACGCGAGTCGTTCACTTCCATGATACAGAATTTCATGTTCTTCTCCGAAGCCCGCCTGCAGTATGCCATCGAGAGCAACAAGCAGGAGACGGCCAAACTGCTGTCCACGGCAGGCGAGATGCTGTCCCACAGCGTGAAGGGAGTGGCCAGTCTCGCGGCGGGAGGAAGAGCGGCCACAGTCGGCGTGGTCATCAAGAATGTGTTCTCCACACCGGCGGTGCAGAAAAAGTTCTTCAGCGCTGTGGCCGCATGGATCGGTAACAAGACTGGGCTGGAAAAGAAGGAGAGGGAATACCATGAGATGTTGGCCAATCTGTTCGACACGCTCGACATGTATGCCTCGCTCATCGGGCCGTCCATTGTGGTGCATGGCATGCTGAAACGTTATATTCCCTGGGTGATGAAGGACTACAGGCGGAAAAAGTTCAAGCTGATCAGCGACCGGATGGCGGAACTGAAGCGCGGGGAGGTCTTTGAACTGATCAGCAATTCGTCTGCCACGGTGTCCGCCGGCATCAAGGGGCTGATGAGCGGGAACCTTAATACCCTGACCGATGTGGTGACCGACCTCAGCAAGAGCCTCGGCACGTCCAAGGCATTCACGAAAAGTGAGGGTGGTGATTTCGAGACCCTCCATTCGTTGGTCACGGCCGGGGAGGCACAGATAGACAGATTGGAACAGGGCATCGCATTGGCCGATACGCAATTGATGGCTCTCAATGCCGAACTTTCGGATGTCTCTTTCCTGAATGTGTTCAAAAAGAAAGACTTGTGCGACAAGATGGAAAAGCTCGAAAAAGAGAAGGAAGAGCTTGAAGCCAAGTTGAAGAAAGCAAAGGATTGGCAGATGGGCATTCAGAGCCTCCAAGAGGAAGCCGCGCCCATTCAGGAAGAAATCGTTGCCTACGAAGCCCGCCTGCAGGCCATTGCGGCCAAGTACAGCATCATGCCTTAGGAGGAAAGCCGATGAAAGATCTCTTCAAAATGCTCATTGCCTTGCTCACGCTCAAGTGGCTGTTTGGCGAAGACGGATGTTTCAGTTGTGCGGGTTCCGGATGCGGATGTGGCACCTTTGGCACGATTGTGTTGCTTGTCATCATTTACTTAATAATAACCTATTTATGAAAATACCAGGATTGTCTTTCTCATGGAAGCGGGCATTGGGAATCTCTGCTGTCAAGCAGCAAGTGGCTCGCAAGACCGGGATCCCCACCACGCGGGGAGGTCTCGAACAGAAAATCGGTAGAGTGCTGCTGGGAGCCTTATTGGGCAAAAAGAAAAGAAGATGAAAATGATTTTCAAATAATAAAAAATAGAAAAGCAAATGGGAAATGAATTGGATCTTTGGGGCAAGGTCATGAACACGGCCTTGTCCATGCCGGGCGTGCAGGTGGACAGGGACGAGTTCCTGCGCAAGGAGCTGACTCCTTATTGCTCGGCGGAAGATTTGGATAAGGCGGTGGCACTCCGTCCCTTGAACGTGACCACGAAGGATGTGCTGGACAAGGTGGCTTCATCCTGCATCGGCAGCCACACCCTGAAAGTGACGGCCATCTCGACCGCAGCAGGCATTCCGGGCGGATTCGCCATGGCGGCGACCATCCCGGCTGACATGGCACAGTATTATTGGCACGTGTTTGTGGTGGCTCAGAAACTGGCCTACCTCTACGGATTTCCGGATTTCAGAGACGAGAAAGGAAATCTGACAGACTCGGCGGCAGACATGCTCACCGTCTTTGTGGGTGTGATGATGGGGGCTTCCATGGCCGGCACTGCCATCAAGGGAATCGCCAAAGAGCTGTCCAAGCAGGTGATGAAACGCCTTCCCCAACAAGCGTTGACGAAGACGATGTTTTATCCCATCGTGAAGGAAGTGGCCAAGTGGATCGGTGTGAGGATGACAAAGGAAGTGTTTGCCAAAGGCATCGGCAAAGCCATTCCCATTGTGGGCGGACTGATTTCGGGCGGACTGACGTTTGCCACTTTCCGTCCGAGCGCGTTGCGCCTTCAGAAGAAGCTGCAGGAACAGATGGATCTGATCGCTTCCGCCACAGCGGGAAAGGATGCGCTTCTCCAGTCGATGGGGCAGACAGCATCGGAAGCGCCGGATGTGCTGAAGGCGGATGCGGCAGCACCGGTCTATACGCCTTATGAGGAAGTGAAAGAGACTCCTGACGCACAGGCCGCGCAGACTCCCCCGTCAGCCCAACCCGCCGTGAATCAGGAAAAGCTGAAGATCATGGCCTTGATCAACCTGGCCAAGATAGACAACGACTTCTCGGTGGAGGAGGAGGAGTTTGTCAACGAGCGCATCGAGCATTCTTCGCTGAGTGATGACGATCAGATTGAGCTGGCTTCCTCACTCCACACTCCTGAGAAGTTCGACATTGACTTCAGCCTGATCACCGATGAGTCCATCCAGGCGGAGACGGTGGAAGATCTCTATGCATTGGCCATGGCGGACGGCAAAGTACGGCTGGCCGAAAAGCTCTATTTGAAAAAAGTGGCCGCAGCCTTCGGGTTGACGGAAGAAGATTTGAAAGCAGTGGAAACGGAATTGTTAAACGGAAAGGAAAAGAAATGAGAGTCAAGGCGAAATCATTCATTTGGATATTACTCGCTGTTTTTACGCTCAGCACCAGTCTTACGAGCTGCAAGATGATCAAAAAAATCAAGCGGCAAAGAAAGGCTAAAAAGATAGAACAGAAAATGGATAAGCTGGAAAACAAGGGGTTGGATAGCGATACCAAGACCGGTTTGTGGATTATGGGGGGATTTGTAGTTGTTGGAGGAGCCGTTATAGCCATAGCCGCCAGCAAGAATAAGAAGAATGACAAGCAATAACTATCATCAATTGATATAGTGAAACAGAATTGGTTGCATATTTCATTCGCAATCAATTTTTGTTTGGTTGTAAATCTCTAAAGGACTAAATATGAAATCAAGCATTATCGACGTGCCCCGCAAGCCGTCACAGGCCGACTTGTTCGGCATACAAGTCTATCAGGATGCGCTGATCAAGTACATCCGGCTGACCGATACCCCCATCACCATCGCCTTGCAAGGCGAGTGGGGGAGTGGAAAGACTTCACTGATGAATCAGCTCCGCTACAATCTTTGCGATGAAGAGGGAGCGCCTTATTACGCCATCTGGATCAACACCTGGCAATATTCCTTGATGAAGACACCTCAGCAGTCCATCATCAGCATCTTGGAAGGCATCATCAACCAGATAGGCCAACTCAATCCCAGCAGGCACAAGTGGGAGGAGAGCAAGAAGAAGATAGGAGGGGGGTTCAAGAAAATGGCTACCATCGGCACCAAGGTGGCTGCCGGAGTAGTAGGGGTGGAAGGCGACGTGGTGAACGACATCTTCAACAGCGACAACTCCGAATCGGACATCGCCCAACTGAAGGACGAGATTGCCCGGCTGATAGACGACGCTCTGGCGCAAGACTCTACGAAACAAGGCTTCACTTTTTATATAGATGACCTGGACCGCATCGACCCGCCCGTGGCCGTGGAAATCTTGGAGCTGCTCAAGAACATTTTCGACCTGGAGAAGTGCGTCTTCATCCTGGCCATCGACTACGACGTGGTCATCAAGGGCTTGAAACCCAAGTTTGGCGAGCTGACCGAAAGCAACGAGCGTGAGTTCCGTTCCTTCTTCGACAAGATCATCCAGCTGCCCTTCTCCATGCCGGTGGCCTCTTACAACGTGGACACTTTTCTGGTGGACGCCCTGCGCAAGATCGAGTTTTTCACCGATGAGGAACTGAACGATCCGCAGCTGGCCGAAGATCTGAGCGAGATAGCCCGTCTGTCGGTAGGAAGCAACCCGCGTTCCTTGAAACGGCTGACCAATACGCTGGCCTTGATCTCCCTCATCAACGAGGTACAGACACAGCAGGATGTCAATGCCAGACAGACTGTGCTCAACAAGGAGCTGAACTTCGCTCTGGTGTGCATGCAGATTGCCTATCCGTACATCTACAACCAACTGACCGAAGAGCCGGATTTCAAGAACTGGAACGACCGCATCGCTTCCCGCCTGAAGCTCCGTCCTCTGACCGAGATGGAAAAGGAAAGTCTGGACAGCGTGGAAGAGTTTGACGAGGATTGGGAGAAGGTGCTCTTCCGCATGTGCCAGAAGGAGACTTACCTCAGTACCCGCACCTTCAGTGTGTCCGGCCTGCTGAACAAGATCGCCGAGATCGTGGGCAACGATGCCGAGCTGGGCAACGTCATTGCCTCTACCTTGGAGCTTTCCGCCGTGACCAACCTCAAGGCATTCGACGGCCCGCTGAAGAAGCCGGCCAAATTCAACCGCGATACCAACAACTACCGCTACAATGGCAAGGTCTATGCCAAGAAGATCGACTTGGTGCGCGATGTGGTGAAAGATTATGTTGATGCCCATCCCGGCATCACCCACGAGGAGCTGAAGCAGGCGTTCGCCATCAAGAAAAACATGGATACGGTTTTCATGGACTTCGACCGCTATCAGGCCATCAAGGCCGAGAAAGGCAAGGTGGATTTCTTCGGCAACCGCACGCTGGACGACACCATCCGGCTGGCCGACAAAAACATTCTGATCTCTTCCAACTGGCCCACTACCAACCAAGGCAAGCCGGCGGAGTTCTCCAAATTTCTCGACGTGCTGCGCAACGTGCACCACATTCAGGTGGAACAATGCTGACACGCCGTCGATGCTGAACTGACAGATAAGCGAAGAGGCCACCCCTGTGAGGAGGCAGCCTCTTTTGCTAAGTTTCCGTAAGTTTCTTTTCCGTTTACAGTCTGGCACGGATCGCTTTGGACTCTTCTTCGTATCCAGGTTTGTCAAGCAGGGCAAACATGTTCTTCTTGTATGCCTCCACGCCCGGCTGGTTGAAGGGGTTCACGCCCAGGATGTAGCCGCTGATGCCGCAAGCTTTCTCAAAGAAATACAGCAAACCGCCGATGCTCGTCTCGTCCAGGGCGGGGATGGAGATGCGGATGTTGGGCACGCCGCCATCCACGTGAGCCAGCTGGGTGCCTAATTCTGCCATTTTGTTCACCTCGTCTACACGTTTGCCAGCCAGGAAGTTCAGACCGTCCAGGTTGGCTTCGTCAGAAGGCACTTGCAGGCTGTGGTTCGGATGTTCTACGGAGATCACTGTTTCATAGATGGTGCGTTCGCCTTCTTGGATCCATTGCCCCATGGAGTGCAGGTCGGTAGAGAAATCCACGGCAGCGGGGAAAATGCCTTTGTTTTCCTTGCCTTCCGATTCGCCGTAGAGCTGTTTCCACCATTCGCTGACGTAGTGCAGTTTGGGGTTGAAGTTGACCAGTATTTCGATTTTTTTGCCGCTCTTATACAGTTCGTTGCGGGTAGCTGCGTAGATGGCGGCTGGATTCTCGGCGAAAGGCACATCGATTCCGCAGGCCTTTTCCATGGCTGCTGCGCCTGCCACCAGTTTTTCAATGTCAAATCCGGCTACAGCAATCGGCAGCAAGCCTACCGGTGTCAGAACCGAGAAGCGTCCGCCCACGTTGTCGGGGATGATGAATGATTTGTAGCCTTCCTTGTCTGCTGTGACGCGGGCTGCGCCTTTCTTGGCGTCCGTAATAGCCACAATGACTTTCTGTGCCATCTCTTTTCCGCGTTGGTCTTCGCATTGCTTTTTCAGCAGGCGGAAGGCCAGAGCGGTTTCTGTTGTGGTGCCTGATTTGGAGATGTTGATTACGCCGAATTTTTTGTCTTTCAAGTATTCGGTCAGCTCATACAGGTAGTCTTCGCCGATGTTGTGTCCGGCATAGAGGATGACAGGCCCGTCTTTCTTGTCTTGCAGCCAGGCAAAGCTGTTGGAGAGAGCTTCGATGACGGCGCGTGCGCCCAGATAGCTTCCGCCGATGCCCGCAACCACCACCACTTCGCAATTGTCGCGCAGCACCTGTGCAGTGGCCTTCAGGTCGGCCAGGTGTTCCGGTGTGATGGATGAAGGCAGGTGCAGCCAACCCAGAAAGTCGTTGCCCTTACCGGTGCCGTTTTCCAACATTTCCTGTGCAGCCTTTACTTGGGCTTCGTAGGCAAAAACGTTTTCCTTGGAAATGAATCCAAAGGTCTTCTCAATGTTTAAGCTAATCATGACGTTTTAATTTTGTTAATATATGGGTTAATAGTGTTCTCTATGTTTTTATGTTTGGCAGCAGCGCGGGTCAAGTTCTGTTTCCCGTCTTTATCTGAACGAGTCTGTCAGCAGCTTGATTTCGATGCTGGGCGTGATGCGTTCATACAGGATGTTATACACTGCGTCCACGATGGGCATGTTCACGTGATAATGCTTGTTGATCTCTTTGATGCATTTGGTGCCGTAATAGCCCTCGGCGATCATTTCCATTTCGATTTGGGCGCTTTTCACGGAATAGCCTTTGCCGATCATGGTTCCGAACGTGCGGTTGCGGCTGAAGTTGGAATAACTCGTCACCAGCAGGTCGCCCAGGTAAACCGAGTCGTTGACATTCCGGTCCAGCGGGTGTACGGTCTGTAAGAAACGGTTCATCTCCAGCACGGCATTAGACATGAGCACCGCCTGAAAGTTGTCGCCATACTTCAGTCCGCTGCAGATGCCGGCCGCGATGGCATAGACGTTTTTCAGCACCGAGCTATATTCAATGCCTGCCACGTCGTTGCTTACCGAGGTCTTGATGAACGAGTTGGCCAGCTTGTGCGCTATGGTGCAAGCCTTGTCTGTATCGGGACAGGCAATGGTGAGATAGGACAGCCGTTCCAGCGCCACTTCTTCGGCATGGCACGGCCCCGCCAATACAGCGATGTTTTCGGGGGGAACGCCATATTCCTTGGTGAAATATTCCGAAACGATCAGGTTGTCATCGGGTACGATGCCTTTGATGGCAGTGACGATGAATTTGTCCTTTATCTTGACTTTCAGCTTCTTCAGGTGCGATTTCAGGTATGGAGAGGGGGTGACAAAAACCAGCGTATCCGAGTCCCTCACTACATCGTTGATGTTTGAGCTGAAGTTGATGCGCCGGATGTCAAATTTTACGCCCGTCAGGTAAGCTGGGTTGTGGCCGAGCCGTTTGAAATCGGCGATGCGGTCATCACGCCGCATGTACCAATTGATCGACTCTGCTTGGACCAGTACCATTTTGGCTATGGCCGTTGCCCAACTTCCTCCGCCCATAATGGCTATCTTTCCGGGTAGTTTCATTTTTTGCTGTAAATGAAGAAAGAAGAACAGTTTTTTCGTCCCGCTCTCCTTTCTTTATAGATACCTTGTTTTGTTATTTATTCAGGAGGCGGTCAATCCAGCCTTGCACATCGGCCACGCTCGGATTGGTCAGTCCCAGTTTATATTTCTTGTTGATGCCGCAGATGTCCATCTGCAGTTTTTGCGGGTTCACTTCTTTCATGTCGTCCGCCAGGTTGTAGCCGGCCTTCTGTATCAGCGGCACCCATTCTTCAGGCACGCCGATTTCGATGTACTTGGCTGGAGCATCCTTGGGGGGCATCTTCTCCGGGCGCATTTGCGGGAAGAAGAGCACTTCTTGGATGAAAGGCTTGCCCGTCATCAGCATGGTCAGCCGGTCAATGCCGATGCCGATGCCCGATGTGGGAGGCATGCCATATTGCAACGCTTTCAGGAAATCCTGATCGATGAACATGGCTTCATCGTCTCCCTTCTCGCTCAGGCGCAGCTGTTCTTTGAACCGTTCTTCCTGGTCGATGGGGTCGTTCAGCTCGCTGTAGGCATTGGCCAGCTCCTTGCCGTTCACCATCAGTTCGAAGCGCTCGGTCAGGCCAGGCTTGCTGCGGTGCATTTTGGTCAGCGGACTCATTTCCACGGGGTAGTCGGTGATGAAGGTGGGCTGTATGAAAGTGCCTTCGCAGAACTCGCCGAAGATTTCGTCTATCAGTTTTCCTTTTCCCATGGTCTCGTCAATCTCCATGTTCAAGGCTTTGCAGATCTCGCGGATCTCGTCCTCGCTTTTTCCTTCGAGATCATATCCCGTCTTTTCCTTGATGGCTTCCAGAATGGGCAGTCGGCGGTAAGGAGCCTTGAAGCTGATGGTCTGCCCGTCTATCTGCGTTTCAGGGCTTCCGTTCACGGCCACGCAGATGCGTTCCAGCAGTTGTTCGGTAAAGCTCATCATCCAGTTGTAGTCTTTATATTGTACGTACAGTTCCATGCAGGTGAACTCCGGGTTGTGGTTCTTGTCCATGCCTTCGTTGCGGAAGTTCTTCCCGATTTCATACACCCCTTCGAATCCTCCTACGATGAGGCGTTTCAGATACAGCTCGGTGGCGATGCGCAGGTAGAGATCGATGTCCAGTGAGTTGTGGTGGGTGATGAAGGGGCGTGCGCTGGCGCCTCCGGGGATGGATTGCAGGATAGGGGTCTCCACTTCCGTATAGCCGGCTTCGTCCAGAATGGCACGCATGGTGCTGATGACCTTTGCCCGTTTCAGGAAGGTTTCTTTCACCCCATCGTTCACGATGAGGTCTACGTAGCGCTGGCGGTAGCGCAGTTCCGGGTCTTCAAAGGCGTCATAAGCCACTCCGTCTTTATATTTCACGATGGGCAGCGGCTTGAGGCTTTTGGCCAGCAGCGTCAGTTTTTGCGCATGGATGCTGATTTCGCCCGTCTGGGTGCGGAATACAAATCCCTCGATGCCGATGAAGTCTCCTAAGTCGAGCAGGCGTTTGAACACGGTGTTGTACATGTCTTTGTTTTCACCTGTGCAGATGTCATCGCGGGTGATATACACTTGGATGCGTCCTTTCGAGTCTTGCAGTTCGATGAAAGAGGCTTTGCCCATGACACGGCGGCTCATCATGCGGCCAGCTACGGACACTTGCCGGGGGGCTTCGTCGTCTTTGAAGGAAGCCTTGATGTCGGTGGAGAAAGCGTTGGTTATATACTCTGCTGCGGGATAGGGGTCAATGCCCATCGCGCGAAGCTCATTCAGGCAGTTGCGCCGAATGATTTCCTGTTCACTTAGTTCTAATACGTTCATTTCGTTTTAATTCACTCAATTTGGGGACAAAAATACGAAACATTTTCCACATATCGTTGCTTTTGAGCGAAATAAACAAAGGCTTTTGGCGGGTTTAGTGGGCTAAAGTATTCGTCTGGCGGCTCTTATTGCTCTTTTTTCAGGCTGAGGCTTGGATATTCCGGATTGTCTGGATGCTTCCACGCCTCAAAAAAAGATGCCGGTAAGAATCGGAGCATGAATTTTCCGTTTCTGAAACTTTAGTTCGGTTTTTATGCCTTATCTTTGCAGCGTTTTTCTCCGATAGGCTTGTTAAAAGGCTATACATACTGAATTTAGAGAACCAACAAATATGTATTGAATATGTCTACAACACAACGAATTCCTACTACTTTGGGCACAGAAGCGATAGGAAAACTTCTGATGCAGTATGCCCTTCCGGCGATTATCGCCATGACGGCTTCTTCCTTATATAATATGGTGGACAGCATTTTCATCGGACACGGTGTCGGTACGATGGCCTTATCCGCCTTGGCTTTGACCTTCCCTTTGATGAACTTGGGAGCCGCTTTCGGATCGTTGGTCGGTGTGGGAGCCGCCACGATGATTTCGGTCAAGTTGGGACAAAAGGATTACGCGACAGCACAGCGGGTGCTGGGAAATGTGTTTGTGCTGAACGTCTTGTTAGGTCTTACTTTCACAATTGTTGTTTTCCCCTTTCTTGACCCTATCCTCTATTTCTTTGGCGGGAGTGATGAGACTGTGGGCTATGCGCGCGATTTCATGGAGATTATTTTGGCTGGCAACGTGGTCACGCATCTTTATTTAGGCTTGAACTCTGTGCTTCGGGCGTCAGGACACCCCAAGGAAGCCATGTATGCCACTATCGCTACGGTGGTGATCAATACGATACTGGCTCCCCTGTTTATCTTTGTGTTTGACTGGGGCATCCGGGGAGCGGCCACAGCCACCATCTTGGCGCAGTTGTCAGCCCTGTTGTGGCAGTTCAGGCTTTTCAGCAATCCCAATGAGCTGCTTCATTTCAGCAAAGGCATCTTCAGGTTGAAGCGGAAGATCGTTGAAGGCACATTGGCCATTGGCCTTTCTCCCTTTCTGATGAATGTGGCCGCCTGTTTCATTGTGATTGTCATCAACCAAGGCTTGAAGCGTTATAGCGGCGATCTGGCCATTGGAGCCTTCGGTATCGTTAACCGCCTGGTGTTCATCATCGTTATGATTGTGATGGGCTTCAACCAAGGCATGCAGCCCATTGCGGGTTACAATTTCGGCGCCAAGCTCTATGACCGTGTGACGAAGGTCTTGCGGATCACCATTATCTATGCCACGTGTGTCACTACGGCCGGATTCCTGATCGGCATGTTTTTCCCTCATCTGGTGGTCAGCATTTTCACCTCCGATGAGACTCTGATAAACATCTCGGTGTACGGATTGCGTGTTACGATACTCTTCTTCCCTTTTGTGGGCTTCCAGATGGTCGCTTCCAATTTCTTCCAGAGCATCGGCATGGCCAATAAAGCCATATTCTTGTCACTGACTCGGCAGATGATTATTCTCTTGCCCTGTTTGTTCATTCTTCCGCGTTTCTGGGGTGAAGCTGGCGTGTGGTATAGCATGCCTATATCAGACTTGTTGGCCAGTCTGATAGCAGCGGTGATGCTGTGGCATCAATTCCGTCAGTTCCGTAAGGGACGCTGACGTTTTGCCTGTGAAGATTTTCCGTCCATAGAGAAACGGTTCCGACTGTCACTTTGCTTGATTCTCTTTCCGTAGTCAGGCAAGGTGACAGTTTTTTTATACTTCCTCCTTTGTCGGTTTGAACAAGTCTTCTTGTCCGAAGAATAGGTTGCGGTCTTCTGTCGCCGCAGAAATAACGGTGCCGATATAAATCAGGACAGCCACATGGTTACCGGACGGCACGCGTGCGCTGGTTGGACGGCACGCGTGTGGTGGAAGGACGGCACGCGTGTGGTGGAAGGACGGCACGCGTGTCATCCATATGGTTAGAAAACATACCAATTTTATTTGATAAAAAACATGTCTAACTTCCTTTTTTCATCCTCTTTATTAGAGAAATTCAGCTTGAAAGCTTCACGCTTTCACCATGAACTCAATAGGCTGAAAGAGAATATATTCTGGTGAAACATACAGTAGACTTCATCTTCCACGGATTTCTCGTATGTTTCACCGTAAACAGATTGCTGTACAGTCGTTTACGGTGAAATGTCACAGTGAAGCCTCTCTCTATTCCCTCTTTCCGTTCGGCTGCCCGGTGAAATATCGCTTATCCTGACAGCTATTATTTTGTCCGTGACAAATTGATATACTCGGATGCCGGGGTATGGAGGCTTTCTTTGGGTAGCAGCTATCCGCATGATCCAAGCCAACGATGCTTCGTAGATTGTGGAGAGTCGGTTTGTCGTGTCTCTACAATGTAAGTCTATGTAAACAATTGCGACCTTTCACCACAGGGATAAGAGAATGTCTTTACAAACACCCCTTCAAACGACCCTTCACCGGAAAATACTCTATATAAGCCGTTTACGATGAACCATGTTTGAGACCCGGTGGAAGATGAAACTGTCCCCTCCCTTCACCGCAACAGACAGGATCCCAACAGATTGCCCCCCTCGTGAAACCGTGAATCCTTCAACGCGACTTCCTTAAAAGAACAGCTTGATCAGGCGGTGAAACCAACTTGATTGTACGGTAAAAGTAACTTGATTAGGATCCGGAATCAGGAAGGTGTTGCGGCAATGCTCATCATAAGGAGCTGATAAGCGTTGGTTATAAGAAAGCCGTCCCCTTTTCGCGCGTGCGCGAATATATATAATGTGTCACTATTTCCTGTCCCGAAACGGGATCGAAGAAAAATGCAA
>CALUOU010000088.1 GCA_944322335.1 uncultured Bacteroides sp. | reverse complement strand
GACCCACGCCTTAGAAGGGCGTTGCTCTATCCAGCTGAGCTACGGAACCAGCCTTAATTGCGGTGCAAAGGTACACTTTTTCTTTGAATGGTGCAAGCTTTTGTGGCTTTTCTTTTATTTTTCGTTAAAAAAGCCGCTTTAAAACAGGCGTTCGATGGCTTTTTGGCAGATCTTTGCCTCACGAGGAGTAAGCTCGGCATGTTGCTGTGTCCCGGCTTTTTCTATGCATTTCACAAGCTTGAATCCGCTCCATTTCAGTATCTCTTTCAAAGCTTTTCTGACACCGCTGGTCTGGTTTAGCCATTGGCTGAAAGGGTAGGGAGTGGTGCATGCGGTGACGATAATGGCTTTTTTCCCTTTGTGCAGGGGCTGGGGGATATTTGCCGGGCCTTTTTTGACCAGGCCATAGACCATGCGGTCAAACAGGAGCTTGAGCGTGCCGGGCATGTTGCCCCAATAGCAGGGGGCGCCGATGACTAAAGCGTCTGCTTGATGCAAAAGTTCCACGGCGTGATGCGCGTCGTCAGCAGGCAGGCTGCATGTCAGGGATGTGCGGCATTTCATGCATCCGGTACAAGGGTGTATCTTTAGCCGGGATACTTCTATAAAGGTGGTGGTGGCGCCCAGACTCTCGGCTTTTTGTCGCATGAGCGCCAGCATTTGCGAAATATTGCCATGCGGGTGGGGGCTGCTATTGATGAAAAGGATACGCACGATAATGGATATTGTTTATTGGTTTATGTTGTGCAGGGAGTTATAGCCTGTCAGAGAGGGTTTGCAGACAACATGCCTTGTCGGTCTGGAGAGGCAGACGCATTTTTGCAAGCCGGTTCTGTTTCACTATGTGCTCTTTCTGCCGGAGTTTATTTCACAATCTTGAAGCGGGCAAAGCGCAGGAGCAGCTGTTTGTTGCCTGCGTTTTGAAAACGGATGGTTGCTTTTGCGTTGTCACCTTCTCCTTCCACTTTTAAGACTTCGCCCAATCCGAATCGTTCATGTTCGATGGTTTGTCCTTCCTGCAAAGTGAGCGGCTTTTTCCTTGAGGCTGCCGCCGGTTGGCGGAAGGAAGGTTTCGGAGAGGCGGTCGCCTCTTTCTGGGGTGTCTCAAGGGAGGATCGTTTTTCTTGCATCTTGCGCCGGAAGTCTTCTGCCGCAAGGTCTATTCCGTGTTTGATGGAAACCTGTTGTGGCAATTGCAGGAATTGGGTGTCAATGTCTCTCAGGAATCTGCTGGGGCTGCTGAACTCTATTTTTCCATAGCGGATGCGCGATTTGGCATAAGTCAGGTAACAATGTTTTTCGGCACGGGTGATAGCTACGTAAAACAACCGCCGCTCTTCTTCCATGGCTCTGGGTGAGTTTCCCGCCATGCCATTGGGAAAAAGGTTCTCTTCCAGACCTGCGACAAAAACCGTTCGGAATTCCAGTCCTTTGGCGGCGTGGATGGTCATGAGCGAAATCCGCTCTTCATCATCCGTTTCGTCTGAGTCCAGATCGGTCAGGAGAGAGACTTCTCCCAAGTAGTCACTAAGGCCGATGCGGGCGTTTCCTTCCTCCAGGCGTTGGGCGCAAAATTCGCTCATTCCGTTCATCAGCTCTTCCACATTCTCTCTTCGGCTCAAACCTTCTGCGGAATTTTCCTGGCTGATGTCTTGCAGGATGCCTGATGATTTTACGATGTCCAGCCCGGCCTCATAGGCATTGGCTGAGTTGGCTTTCTCCATGAGGGTCTCGATGAGTTTCTGAAATCCTTGCAGTTTGTTTAATGTTCCCTTTTGCAGATTCAGTCCCCAATCTTCGGGTGCGCACAATACGGTCCAAAGGCTGGTGTTATGAGAGGTGGCCGCACGGATGATTTTTCCGACAGTCGTATCGCCAATGCCTCTCATGGGATAGTTGACGATGCGTTTGAAAGCTTCCTCGTCGTGAGGATTTACGACTAAGCGGAAATAGGCGATGATGTCTTTTATTTCTTTCCGCTGGTAGAACGACAGACCTCCATAGATGCGGTAAGGCATTCCCCGTTTGCGCAGGGTCTCTTCGAGCACACGGCTTTGTGCGTTTGTCCGGTATAAGATGGCGAAATCGGAGTAGGGGGCATGTTCTTTCCGGTGGAGTTCCGTTATCGTGTTGGCTATGATTTCTCCCTCTTCCGCGTCACTATAAGCTTGGAACACGCTGATCGCTTCCCCTTTCTCTTTTTTTGAAAAGACTTCTTTATGGATTTGCTGCTCGTTTTTTTGTATCAAGCTGTTGGCGGCGCATACGATGGTCTGTGTGGACCGGTAGTTCTGTTCGAGCTTGAAGATTTTGGAGTTCGGATAGTCCTGCGTGAAGTGCAGGATGTTGTCAATGTCCGCTCCTCGGAAAGAGTAAATGCTTTGCGCGTCATCGCCCACTACACATACATGTCCGTGCGTTTGTGCCAGTTGTTTGACAATGCTGTGTTGGGCGATGTTGGTGTCTTGATACTCATCCACTAAGATGTAGCGGAACTGTTCCCGATAACGGGCCAATGTTTCCGGATGGTCACGGAAAAGCAGGTAAGTATAGACCAGCAGATCGTCAAAATCCATGGCACCTGCCTGTTTGCAACGTTCCCAATAGCGGCGGTAGACATCTCGGACGGCTGGCATTTGGGCGGCACAGTCGCCCTGATAGATGTCTCGGCTGTTGGCGTATGCGTCGGGCAATACCAGGTAGTTTTTAGCATTGGAAATACGCGCCTGGACAGCTCCCGGCTTGTAGCTCTTTTCGTCCAGTCCCATTTCCTTGATGATGGCCCGTATCAGGCTTTTGCTGTCGGCTGTGTCATAAATGGTGAATTGCGGGGGGAAGCCTATGGACGAAGCTTCTGTGCGCAATATTCTTAGGAACATGGAATGAAACGTTCCCATCCATAGTTTTCGGGCACGCCCTTCTCCCACCTGGCGGGCTATCCGCTCCTTCATTTCGCGGGCGGCCTTGTTGGTAAAAGTCAGAGCCAGAATGTTCCAGGGCTGGTAACCGTTTTCCAGGAGGTAAGCGATCTTATAGGTCAATACGCGCGTCTTGCCCGAACCGGCTCCGGCTATGACCAGTGAAGGCCCTTCGTTGTAGAGCACAGCCGCGCGTTGCTCTTCGTTTAATTCTTGCAGATAGTCAGACATGCTCGAAGACAGATGATGGGGTTTATTGTTTCTTTTCCAATGCCAGTCCCAGCCGCATGCCGTCGTAGTTTTCGGTCAGCGAATTGATGGCTTGCAGGGTGGCGTTATTGCTTTTGCTGGTCAGCATGGTGATCAGGTTTAACAGTTTATCGGCATTGAACAGCAGATCCATCTGGGCAGAGGTGCAGTTCAGCTTTGCCTTCAGGTTGAGAAGTCTGGTAAATTTCAGCGCCACTTCTTTGGTGGATGAGTCATAGGAATAGGTGCCTGCAAAATCTTTCTTTCCCAGTGTGGTTTGGAAAGTGCTGTCCGCATTGAACGTGAAAGACAGTTGTCCGTTTTTAATGCCTATTCTTTCTAATTGCTCATTCAGTTTTTGTTCGAGAGCGGTGGCTGCGACTGTTCCTCCTGCCTTTTGCAGCAGGTTGTCTGATTCAAATTCAACGGCTGACCCGGTGAAAATCCATGTGCCCTCCATATTGGCGGTGTTCTTGCCGGTTAATGTGCTGACCGCTTTTTCCACATTCTCTTTGTTGAATAAGTCTTTCAAAGACTGTGCCTGGCTTTGTGTCGTGAAAAGAAAGGCGAGCGTTAATGCTGCCATGAAAAGATGTTTGCTCATTTTTTTTGTTTGTTTATAAGAGTCAATTCTGGTTTAGTTCTTTGTTGATGCTTTCTATGTATTGCAATATCTCTTCCCTCCCTTTCCGGGTCTCGGAGGAGGTGATGAAATAAGGCGGAAGTTCTTCCCAAAATTCCTGCAGTTGTTTCAAGTATGCCTGCACATTGCTGTTGAGCTTGCTGTTGGTCAGTTTATCCGCTTTGGTGAAGACGATGGAGAAGGGGATTCCATGTTCGCCAAGCCATGTGATGAAGTCCATATCGATGCGTTGTGGCTCGTGCCTGCTGTCGACCAATACGAATAGATTTGTCATTTGCGGGCGTTGCATGATATAGGATTCGATGATGCGTTTGATCTGTTCTTTCCCTTTTTGTCCCCGCTTGGCATATCCGTATCCTGGCAAATCGACCAGATACCAGCTCTTGTTGATGAGAAAATGGTTGATTAATAATGTTTTGCCAGGTGTGGCTGAAGTTATCGCGAGTCCTTTGCGTTCTGTCAGCATGTTGATGAGGCTGGATTTTCCCACATTGGAGCGTCCGATGAAAGCATATTCCGGCAAGTTTCCTTGTGGACATTTGTTGACATCAGTATTGCTGATAATGAATTCTGCGCTCTTTATATCCATAATAATCAGTCTTTAGAGTGGAGTATTTCGCGCAAAGATAGCACTAATTTTCATATGTCGAGGTATCATTCCTATGGAAATCTGCCTATCTTTGCATCGATTTTTTAGGATAAGAAAGTTTTGAAGCTCTATGCGACGGAAAGGAGATTTGACGCAAGGAAGCATAACGGGGACTTTGCTGCGTTTTACTTTGCCCATGATGGCTGGTTCGTTTTTGCAGCAGTGTTATAATATTGCAGATACGCTGATTGTAGGACAATGCATTGGAGCGGACGCGTTGGCGGCTGTTGGGTCGGCTTACACATTCATGGTGTTTCTGACCTCTGTTTTGCTGGGGTTGTCTATGGGAAGCGGAACGGTGTTTTCACTTTACTATGGCGCAGGGCGGATGGAGTCTTTACGCCGGTGCGTTTACGTCTCATTTGTATTGATAGGTGCCATTACGTTAGCGTTGAACTTGCTGGCCTTTGCATGGATCGATCCTATCCTTCGTTTGCTGCAAGTCCCTGCGGACATTTATGGCATGATGCGCGATTATCTATGGATCATTTTTTACGGCATCGTTTTCACTTTCATCTATAACTATTGCGCGGCCTTGTTGCGGGCTGTGGGCGATGCCGTCACTCCGCTTTGTTTTTTGGCTGCCTCCGTTGTCTTGAATATAGGTCTTGACTTATGCTTCATCCTGCTGCTGGATGGAGGGATCAAGGGAGCCGCTTGGGCTACGGTCATTTCGCAATGTGTGGCTGCTTGCGGGCTCATGTCTTACACCCTTTGGAAGCGGCCTGAAATCAGAATTGCCAGGTCTGACATGCATTTCGACCGTGACAGCTTGAAGGAGATCGTTTCCTTTTCTTCGCTGACATGTGTGCAGCAGTCGGTCATGAACTTCGGCATTTTAATGGTTCAAGGGTTAATTAACAGTTTTGGAACGGCTGTGATGGCAGCTTTTGCCGCCGGTGTGAAGATCGATTCGTTTGCCTATATGCCTGTACAGGAATTCGGGAATGCTTTTTCGACGTTTATCGCCCAGAACTTTGGAGCGGGCCGTTCAGACAGGATCCGAAGGGGGGTGCGGAGTGCGTTTGTCATTGCCGTAGCTTTTGCCTTGGCCGTTTCTGTATTGGTCTTTGCGTTCGCCAAGCCTTTGATGCTGATATTTGTCCGTCCGGATGAGGCGGAGATACTCCAGACAGGTATCGGCTATTTGCGCGTTGAAGGGGCTTTTTATGTGGGAATTGCCATTTTGTTCCTGCTGTACGGATATTATCGTGCCATTCGGATGCCAAGCATGTCGGTTGTGCTGACGGTAGTCTCTTTGGGTACGCGTGTGGGGTTGTCTTACGGACTGGCCTTCGTGCCAGGGATAGGAGTATGGGGAATCTGGTGGTCTATCCCCATTGGCTGGCTCTTGGCGGATGTGCTGGGGATTCTTTATTATTGCCATCATTCGGACAGCCGAAAAGCGCGTTCGGCCATTCGGAAGTTTTGAGAAATCCTGCTCTCCCATGGAGGCTTCACAAACCTGGGTTATGAGCAAATAAGGTTCCTGTACTGGCAGGCTCGTTATGGGCATGACCAGGGGTGCGGGAGATACGCGCATTTCCCACGAGAGATACGCGTGTCTCACAAGCCGCTTACAGGCAGTGTCTTGCAAGTCATTTGGTGACGCATATGCCTTTATAGACAGTCCGGCGGCCTCATTGCTTGTTCCTCACCTCGTCTGTTGGCATGTTTTAAACGCCCTCTCCTTTGATAAGAGTCTGCACAATGCGTTCGGCTGTGCGTCCGTCCCAACGTTCGGGCAGGGTAGCGTGCTTCCATTCTCCGGACAGCAGTTTGTCGAGTGATGCGGCTAAGGCAAAACTGTTTTCTCCCACTAACTCATTGGTGCCGATGCGCCAGGTTTCCGGATGTTCTGCATAGGTGTTCAGCGTGATGCACGGCACGTCTAAGAAAGTGGCTTCTTCCGCTATGTTTCCGGAGTCTGTCACGATGCCTTTTGCTTGGTTGACGAGGAATCCGAAGTGGAGGTAGCGTTGAGGCGGCAGGAAATGCAGGTTGTCTCTTTTTATGTTGAGAGAAGCGATGGCCTTTTCCACGTATGGGTGAAGCGGTGCCACAATGGGGATGTTTGGAGCCTTTTCCAGAACGGTCTGCAAGAGAGACTGCAGGACGGCATGGTTGTTCAGCAGGTCGTGCCTGTTTAAGGTGAGGAGCAGGTAGTTCCCTTTTTTGAGTCCTAAGGATCTGAACCACAAGGGCTGCAAGAAACGGTGCCGGTTGTAGCGGATGTTGTCGATCAGGATGTTTCCCACGTAATGGATGTAGTCGGGGATCATGCCTTCTTGGTTTAGGTTCCGATTGGCCACCATGCCGGCTGTAAACAGATAATCCGAGATTGCGTCCACAATGGTCCGGTTCACTTCCCGTGGCATGTTCATGTCGAATGAGCGTGTTCCGGCAATGACGTGCGCGACTTTCAATCCGCGTTTTTTAGCCACGATGGCACAGCTCATGGTTGCGGTCAGGTCATCTACTACTAAAATGACTTGTGCCGGATGTTCGTCCAATTCTTTTTCGAAAGCCAGCATGATGGCGGCCGTCACTTCTGACTGCCCACGTTCGTTCACGCCTAAATAAGCGTCCGGTTCCTTCATATCGAGGTCAGAAAAGAGCGAAACCTCTATGTTCCTGTCATTTTGAGGTCCCGTGTAGACCAGTCTGTATGAAATGTCTTTTCCGTTTTCTTTGGCGGCATTGATTGCACGGCACAGTGGGGCAATCTTCATAAAATTGGGGCGTGCGCCTGATACAATGGTTATTTTCATTGTTGCGAGTAAAAAAGTTTAAAGTTGTTTGATCTTAAATCCAGCCCAAAGATACCATTATTTTAATGACGGGCAAAAAGTATTCGCTTTTTTCACGCCTTTTGCCTGTGAAATAAAAAAAGCGTGGATGATAGGAGAAATCATCCACGCCATATTGGAGTGAGCCAATCAGAACAATGAGTCGTTTTGATTGAACAGTTTCCTTTCATTAAGCCTTATCACTTTGCCATATTTTTCCAGCTTTTTCAGATCGATCATTTTAGGGTTCCCCATAATGCCGATTGCGTATGGCTTTCCTTTGATGTTGCTCTCGTAGAACTGGACTATCTGATCAAATGTGAGAGCGTCTATTTTAGGCAGGTTTTCCCGGGCTGGATCTTCGGTATATCCCATGCGTTGCAGGGAGTTGATGGTCTCTGCCAGATTTCTGAAAGACGGGTGGGTCGTAAGCGCTTCCTGGCGCATATAGCTTTTGATGTTGTCTATACGTTCAGGGTTCAGAGGCATATCGTTGACCAATCCCATAAATACGTCTACGGCATCGTTTGTCTTGTCATTTTGGGTGGAAAGGTTTCCTAAGAGGAATGTTGGACTTCCAGGCAGTGTAGGCGTTACGATATAAGCCCCTGCTGAATAGGCCATAGACCGTTTCTCACGGATTTCGTTCATTACCAATCCGTTGAATCCTCCAGAGAAGTACTGGTTGAATGCATCGCGCATCACGTCATCTTTCTTGTCGTAGGCTTCCATGGGCAGGTAAAACCATATTTGGGCTTGTTCGGCATCGTTGTTGGGCAGGAAATATACGGTGTTTTCCGTGACGGGAGCCAAGGGCTTGTCTTGGGGCGAATTGGAGGGTTGCTCATTGGCCACTAACGGCAGGTTATGGCTCAAGATGTCATAGACCTGATCGAACGGCATGGTTCCGCAATAGAAGATTTCGGCCTCATAGTTAGCGGCTCGGTTGATGTCGCCGGTCAGTTCAGATATCTGGAGCTCATAGATTTCCTTGTCTGTCAGCTCATCGATGTAACTGGATTGATCCTGATAGAGCATGTATTGCATCAGTGCGTTTGACAGCATGCTCACATTGTCTTTTCTTTGTTGGCGTGTGCCTAAGATGGTGCCTTTAAGGCGGGCCAGCTGCTTTTCATCCAGTTTAGGCATGAGAATCTGGCGGGCCAGCAGCTGGCAGGCTTGCGTAAGCGTCGCTTCATATCCCTCCATGGTGATATAAAGGTAATTGTCTGTCGCGCTTACCTGGCAGGTCGCGTTCAGCTTGCTCAACTCTTCTTTCAGTTGCTGGGGCTCATAGATGCCCATGATGCCGGCATCGTTCATCAGTTCAGCGGCAATGCCGAGTTTGGGGAAATCACGTTCGCCCACACCGTAACGCAGGGTCAGGCTGAACACATTGTTCTCAGGATTGACCGAATAGTGCATTTTAGAGCGGTCGTTCAGCTGTTTGCTATGGACGGCTCCGAAATCGATGTAGCGTTCTTCCACCTGTCCGATGGGCATGTGCTTGAACTGCATGGCATAAAGGGATTCCTTGCCTACAGGAGGTTCCACTGGTTTGTAGCCAGGCTTTTGGATTTTAGCGCTTTTATCGGCTTTTCCTTTATCCATAAAGAGCGCCAGGTAGTTTTCGTCGAAATATTGTTTGGCCACTCGTTTGATGTCTTCCATGGTTATGGCCATGATTTCATCCTTGTAGTTCAATATCTTGCCCAAATCTTCTTCATAGATGAAAGCGCTCATCAGCATCTCCGCTTTCTGGATGTTTGATTCCATCATCAGGTCATAGTCCCGGCACATATTGGCTTTGATTGCGTCTACCTGCCATTGTTCAAATTCTCCGTTGGCTATTTGTTCGATGGCTTTTAGTACCTTTCTTTCTGCGCTTTTGTTAGACTCAAAGCGGCGCTGGTTTTCGTCATACAGAGGAATGGCAAAAACAAGGTTGCGTCCCTGTTCGCGCCGTGAGTCTCCGATGGCTCCCGCGCTGGTCAGTTCGCCATTGATGACCAGTTTGTCCAGTGTGCCTGTGCTGGTGTTGTTGTGCAGGAGCGAAAGCACGATTTGCAGAGGCTTCTCGTCTGGATGTCCTACCGGCACACCTTTATATACCAGACAGGTTGTGGGATAGAAGCCGGCTTTCCCGTTGTATTGTTTGCGTCCTTTGAATTCAAGATCCGGATAAGTCTGGCGTTGAGGAGTGGCGCGGCGGGGCAGGCGTCCGAAGGTGGCATTGATGCGTCCGCTTATCTGGCGCGCGTCTACATTGCCGACCAGGACGAGCACCATGTTTTCCGGCGTGTACCAGTTGTTGTAAAATTCAATAAGCTTGCTGAGGCGCGGGTTCTTGAGATGTTCGGGCAGGCCGATGATGGGACGCGCGTATGGATGCCCTTCGTAAGCTTTGCTGAAGATGAAGGAGTTCTGCATGCTTGAGGGATTGTCCAACTGCATCATGTTATATTCTTCATACACGCTTTCCAGCTCGCTCTGGAAACTGCGGAATACCGGACGGATGAAACGTTGTGAATAGATTTCCAGCCATTTGTTGATTTGGTAGGGTGGAAAAGAGTTATAATAATAAGTCAGGTCATAGCTGGTTCCGGCGTTCAGCCCTTTGCCTCCGATGCTTTCAATGAGGTTCATAAATTCATTGGGTACGCTGATTTTGCCTTCTTCGATGGTCAGCTCGTTGATCTCCTGACTGATGGCTTGCTTTTGAGCCGGATCTGCGGTCTCGGCCATTTCGTCATACTTGGCAATGATTTGCTCATAGATGGGCTGCTCTTTGGCCCAATCCAATGCTCCGATTTGGTCGGTTCCTTTGAACATTACGTGCTCCAGATAGTGGGCCAGTCCGGTGTATTCGGCCGGGTCGTTGACTGACCCCGTGCGGCAGGCCACGATGCCGTGTACGTCTGATTTGGTGCTGTCTTCCCATATATATACGGAAAGGCCGTTCTTCAGTTGGAAAGCTTTCAGCCCTTGTGCGGAAACCCAGCCATAAAAGGTCAGGAAGCTCACCAAAAACAGGGCTTTCAATGTGATTCGTTTCATAGACATGTTTTTGTTTTGGTTTTTACGATTCTTGCTATTTGTCGGCAAAGCTATAAAAAAATTGCATCATCGGGTTCTTTTCCCTTCTTTTTTCGACAAAAGGGAGAGACTTTTGTTTTTGAGTCTTAAAAACATGATATATAACATATGTTTCGCGTGGAAGAATTATACTTTATTTAGACCATTATGTCAGAATAAACAGCTACATTTGCCACATAGTCAAGCTGACCGAATAAAAAATGTAGTAGATTTCTCGTATTATGAAAAAAGAGATTAAATTCAGTCTTGTATATCGAGACATGTGGCAATCATCTGGCAAATATCAGCCACGGGTTGACCAGTTGGTACGCATCGCTCCCTTGATTATTGAGATGGGGTGCTTTGCTCGTGTGGAAACAAACGGAGGAGCTTTTGAGCAGGTGAATCTCCTTTATGGTGAAAACCCCAATAAAGCAGTTCGGGCATTTACGAAGCCTTTTCATGAAGCTGGCATTCAGACGCACATGCTCGACCGCGGACTGAATGCTTTGCGGATGTACCCTGTGCCTGCTGATGTGCGCCGCCTGATGTATAAGGTAAAGCATGCTCAAGGAGTAGACATCACACGCATCTTTTGCGGATTGAACGAGACACGCAACATCATTCCCTCTATACATTATGCCTTGGAAGCCGGTATGATTCCTCAGGCTACGCTTTGCATCACTCATTCGCCCGTACATACGGTGGAATATTATATGGACATAGCCGATAAGCTGATTGCGGCCGGCGCTCCTGAAATCTGTCTGAAGGATATGGCGGGCATTGGCCGTCCGGGAATGTTGGGAAGGCTGACGAAAGCCATTAAGGACAAACATCCCGATGTGTTGGTTCAGTATCACGGGCATAGCGGGCCGGGACTTTCGATGGCTTCCATTTTGGAGGTGTGTGAGAACGGGGCAGACATCATCGATGTGGCTATGGAACCGCTTTCGTGGGGAAAAGTGCATCCCGATGTCATTTCCGTGCAAGCCATGCTGAAGGACTTGGGCTTCCAGGTGCCGGAAATCAATATGAAAGCCTATATGAAGGCGCGTTCGATGACGCAAGAGTTCATTGATGATTTCTTGGGCTATTTCATGGATCCTACCAACAAGCACATGTCCTCGCTTTTGCTCAAGTGTGGTTTGCCGGGTGGCATGATGGGCTCAATGATGGCCGATCTGAAGGGCGTTCATGCGGGAATCAACCTCATCTTAAAGGGACAAGGAAAGCCGGAGATGAGCATTGACGATTTGCTGGTGATGCTCTTTGATGAAGTGGAATATGTATGGCCGAAATTGGGATATCCGCCTTTGGTGACACCTTTCAGCCAGTATGTGAAGAATGTGGCCTTGATGAACGTGATGTCACAAGTAAAAGGGGAGGGCCGTTGGACCATGATTGACAACAATACGTGGGGAATGATTTTAGGAAAGAGCGGACGTCTGCCTGGCAAGTTGGATCCCGAAATCGTGGAATTGGCCAAGAAAAACAATTATGAGTTTACCGATGCAGATCCGCAGTCTTATTATCCTGATCAGCTGGAGGTTTACCGTAAGGAGATGGCCGACAACGGATGGGATGTAGGACCGGATGAGGAAGAGCTCTTTGAGTTGGCCATGCATGACAGGCAGTACCGTGACTATAAGTCGGGCGTTGCCAAAAAACGTTTTGAGGCCGATCTGCAGCGGGCGAAGGAAGCGGCCTTGTTAGGCAAAGGATTTTCTGAGGAAGATGTGAAGAAGCTGAAACGCGCCAAAGCGGAACCCATTACGGCTCCCGTGAAAGGGCGTGTCATTTGGGAGATAGATGTAAAAGCTCCTTCCATGGCTCCTCAGGTGGGACATAAGTATGAGCCGGATGACGCATTCTGCTATATCACCACTTCTTGGGGAACACACGAGAAAGTGTTGGCCAATTTCAGTGGACGTATCATCGAAATCTGCGCACAGCAAGGAGCCGTGGTGAATAAGGGCGATGTGCTGGCCTATATCGAACGGGGAGAGGAGACTGCATAAGAGATCTTAAGAATATAGAAAGACTGCAAGACAGGGGAATCCTTGTTTGCAGTCTTTTTTATGTGTTTAGTTGATACAGAATTGATTTGTAAAAGTGTATGCGATGCGGCTTGTCGCAGACGGCTTTCTACACCTTCTTC
>CALUOU010000087.1 GCA_944322335.1 uncultured Bacteroides sp. | reverse complement strand
CTGTTTCACGCGTGCCGTAAAGGCAAACGGTTGCAGTCTGTGACGGACATCGTTCTGAAGGCTTCATTTCACTCTTCCCATCCTGTCTTTTCATGAAAAACGCCTTGAAAGTTTCACGCTTTCACAAATCATGCAACACACTGATGACCAATCTATTCCGGTGAAAGAAGCAGATCCTTTCATCTTTCACGTCATCCAAGCTCAGGTCTCTTGGTTTCACCTTAAAGCACACGTATCCAGCGTTTTCCAGTGAAACTTCACAAAGATGGCTCTTCACCGGAGGTTTCTTTTCATTTCTGCATGAAAGCTCGCCTATATTGACATTGGAAATGGAGGTCAACCGATTTTTCACACTATGGCTGACCGATTCCCACACGACGGACAAGAGAGGACATCAGACTGTCGGCGCCCCCTTCAGAGGGTCATCCGCAACCGCGTCTCCATCACACAGCCTGTCAGCAGCCATAGCGGCCGTCGGAAGGGTCTCCCGCAACCGCCCGTAGACGGCAGGATGAAGGAAATAACGGATGTCCCTCCCCTCACGCAAGGCTTGGCGTATGAAGGTGGAACTGATCTCAAACATAGGAGAATGCACAAACCTCACGTGAGGAGGCAAGGAAGTCTCGTCTACCGGATAACCGGGACGAGGATACACGATAAGGCTGTTTTCAGACAAGATGCGCACAGACTCCCGCCAACGGGAAAAGGCCACCCAGTTGTCCGAACCTATAATCAGGCTGAACTGATGTTCCGGCCAGACCCGCTTCAGCTCGTCTAAGGTATGGGCCGTATAGGAGGGACGCGGCAAATGAAATTCAAAGTCCGAAGCGCGGAATTTCGGATAGCCTTCCACGGCCAGCTTCACCAGCTCCAGCCGAAAAGCATCGGACATCAGCTCACCTGCCGCCTTCCAAGGGTTGCGCGGACTGACCATGAACCAGACCTCATCCACTTCTCCATACTCACAAAGGTAATTGGCCAACGCCAAATGCCCCATGTGTACAGGATTGAACGAACCGCTGTAAATGCCTATCTTCATCGCACTCCACTGTTTGCTCTCATTGCTTTCTCCTCATGCGCAACCAGCAGCCATAGGCATTCAACGCTGTTATCAGCATGACAAAGACCATGCCGCCCATCAACACCCACTCACGAACACGCAAATTGAGAATGCCCAGCACCAGAGCGATAAAAAACAAAATGACATTGGTAATCAACAATGCCTTGTTGGCCTTGGGAGATAAAGGTTTAGCAGACTGTCTCATTGCTTCAAAAATTGAGTGATTACTTCCAAAGCTTCCGCCTTGGCTTTTTCCAAATCATCGTTAATGATCACCTTGTCAAACCGAGGCGCAAAGGTCAATTCGTATGCGGCCTTTGCCACACGGCTCTCGATGACCTCCGGCGAATCCGTTCCCCGGCCGGTCAAACGCTTGCGCAGCTCCTCTATCGAGGGCGGCTGGATAAAAACAGACAAGGCCCGGTCGCCGTAGAACTGCTTGATGTTGCAGCCGCCCACTACGTCCACGTCAAAGATGACGTTCTGCCCGTCCTGCAACTGTTTCTCCACTTGCGACTTCAGCGTGCCATAGAAACGGTCTTCATACACCTCCTCATACTCCAGAAACTCCCCGTTCTCAATGCGATGGCGGAACTCTTCGGGAGTGAGAAAGAAATATTCCACTCCATCCCGCTCCGCTCCGCGAGGAGGACGGCTGGTCGCCGAAATGGAAAAGGCCAGATTCAAATGTTGTGTCAGCAAGTAATTGATGATGGTCGACTTGCCCGATCCGGAAGGAGCCGAAAAAATAATCAGTTTACTCATCTTTTCTTTATCATTCGTCATTTATGGATTGTCATAAGGATGGGCTACATCACGTTCAGCACCTGTTCCTTGATCTGCTCGAGCTCGTCCTTCATCTGCACCACAATCTTCTGCATTTCCGCATGATTGGACTTGCTGCCAAGCGTATTGATCTCGCGCCCCATTTCTTGAGCGATGAAACCCAGCTTCTTGCCTTGTCCATGGCCGTTTTCGAGGGTACTGATGAAGTAGTTCAAATGGTTTTCCAAACGTTGCTTCTCCTCGTTAATGTCCAGCTTCTCAATGTAGTAAATCAGCTCTTGCTCCAAGCGGTTCTTGTCATAGTCCACACTCAGCGTCTTTTCCAAGGCATCGGTGATGCGGTCTTTGATCTTTCCCACCCGTTCTTTTTCATATGCCGACACACTGTCGAGCAGGCGGGCAATGTTGGCTATCTTCTCTCGGAATTTCTTCTCCAACGCCTCCCCTTCCTGTTTCCGGAACTCGACCAACTGCTCCACAGCCCTCTTCACCGCCGCATACACGATGTTCCATTCCTCATCGTCCACTTCCTGATTCTCGTTCTTGGTCATGACATCCGGCATGCGGAGCAGAGTCGCAAACCAGTCCGCCGGTTCGGGAATGCCAGTAGCGGCCGCAATCTGCCTGATGCGCTCGTAATAGGCAGCTACAACCTCCTGATTGATAGGCGTGGCCAGCTGTTCGGCGTCTTTCTTTTCCACCCATAGCGTAAGATCCACTTTACCGCGTTCCAGCACGCGCGCGATCTCGTTGCGCAACTCCATCTCTTTCTCCCGATAGGCAGGAGCAAGGCGTGTAGACAGATCCATCGCTTTACTGTTGAGCGATTTTATCTCTACAGTAATCTTTTTATCGGGCAAATCTACGATCGATTTCCCATATCCGGTCATTGATTGTATCATAATGCATCTTAAGTTTTGCGCAAAAATACAGGATTATTTTAATTAGTGAAAATAATCCCGTAAATTTGTCAGCTGATTTACATATAATAGAGAAAGAATAGCTATGTCATGCATCTTACACATCGAAACGTCCACGGCCACTTGCTCGGTAGCGGTCAGTGAAGACGGACAAAACGTGTTTACTAAAGAAAAGTCCGACGGCCCCTCACATGCCGTCTCATTGGGAGTTTTTGTGGATGAAGCCTTGTCTTTCGCAGACAGCCATGCCATGCCGACGGATGCCGTGGCCGTAAGCTGCGGACCGGGGTCTTATACCGGGCTGCGCATCGGAGTCTCCATGGCCAAAGGCATCTGCTACGGACGTGGCATTCCCCTGATCGGCATCCCTACACTGAAAGTGCAATGCGTGCCGGTATTGTTGTACCACGATGAACTGCCCGATGACGCGCTGCTCTGCCCCATGATAGACGCCCGCCGCATGGAGGTCTATGCCGCCGTCTACGACCGTGCCCTGCGCACCGTGCGCGACACCGGAGCGGACATCGTGGACGAAAACACCTACAAGGAATATCTGGATCAGCATCCGGTCTACTTCTTTGGAGAAGGGGCCGCCAAGTGCAAGGAAAGGATCACTCACCCCAACGCACACTTCATCGACAACATCCGGCCATTGGCAAGCATGATGTTTCCGCTGGCCGAAAAAGCCATCGCCGAAAACGACTTCAAGGATGTGGCCTATTTTGAGCCTTTCTATCTCAAGGAATTCGTGGCGGGAAAACCTAAGAAGATCCTTTAAACAACCGATTTTAAACAGCCAATTCAATTATTAATCTATAAACACATTACATTCATGCAATATAATACACAACAGAAAAGAATGCCTCTCCCCGAATACGGACGCAGCGTACAGAACATGGTAGACTATGCCATAACCATCCCAGACCGGGCAGAACGCCAACGCTGTGCCAACACCATCGTCAGCATCATGGGCGGAATGTTCCCCCAGCTGCGCGACTTGCCCGACTTCAAACACAAGCTCTGGGATCACCTGGCCATCATGTCTGACTTCAAGTTGGACATCGACTATCCGTTTGAAATCGTCCGCAAAGAGAAGCTGGAAACCAAACCGGATCCCATCTCCTATCCGCACACCAAAATCCGTTACCGCCACTACGGACGCACCCTAGAAGTCCTGCTCAAGAAAGCTTGCGAGATGCCCGACGGCGACGAGAAACAGAATTTAGTCGCGCTCATCTGCAACCACATGAAGAAGAACTACATCACATGGAACAAAGACACCGTGGACGACCGCAAAGTGGCTGAAGACCTGTACGAGCTTTCCGACGGCCGGCTGACCCTGACAGATGACCTCATACGCCTCATGGCTGAACGCATCGAACGGAACTACCGTCCGCAAAACAACAATAACAACAACAATAATAACAACAACCAAAAGCGGAACCGCAACAAACGGAAATATTAAAAAAAGGCATCAACCCCTTATCATTCACCATTAACAATCAACCATCACTCACATGGCTTCATTTGTAATCGAAGGAGGACACCGGCTTTCGGGCGACATCTGTCCGCAAGGTGCCAAAAACGAAGTGCTGCAAATCATCTGCGCCACCTTGCTGACTGCCGAAAAAGTGACTGTACACAACATTCCAGACATTCTGGACGTGAACAATCTCATCCAGCTGCTGCGCGAGATGGGAGTAACAGTTGCCAAGGAAGGCATCAATACGTATAGCTTCCAGGCAAAAGACATCGATTTCGCCTATCTGGAAAGCGAGGCGTTTCTGAAGAAATGTGCCAGCCTGCGGGGATCGGTCATGCTGGTCGGCCCCATGGTGGCGCGCTTCGGACGGGCGGCAATAGCCAAACCCGGCGGGGATAAAATCGGACGCAGACGGCTGGACACCCATTTCATCGGCATCCGGAACCTTGGCGCGGACTTTGCCTACAACGAAAGCAAGGGAGCCTATGAGATCTCTGCCAAACAACTGAAAGGCACCTACATGCTGCTGGATGAAGCGTCCGTCACCGGAACCGCCAACATCATCATGGCCGCAGTGCTGGCCGAAGGGCAGACTACCATCTACAACGCCGCTTGCGAACCTTACATCCAACAGCTGTGCCGCATGCTGAACCGCATGGGAGCCCGCATCCAAGGCATCGCTTCCAACCTGCTCACCATCGAGGGAGTCAAGGAGCTGCACGGCACAGAGCATACTGTCCTGCCCGACATGATCGAAGTGGGCAGTTTTATCGGGATGGCAGCCATGACCCGCAGCGAGCTGACCATCAAAAACGTGTCTTACCAGAACCTGGGAATCATTCCCGAAAGTTTCCGGCGGCTGGGCATACAGTTAGAGCAAAAGGGTGACGACATCTTCATCCCCCGCCAGGAGAGCTATCAGATCGAGTCGTTTCTGGACGGTTCCATCATGACCATCGCCGACGCGCCCTGGCCTGGCCTGACACCAGACCTGCTCAGCGTAATGCTGGTGGTGGCCACTCAGGCCAAAGGCAGCGTGCTCATCCACCAGAAGATGTTTGAAAGCCGTCTGTTTTTTGTGGACAAGCTGATAGACATGGGCGCGCAAATCATCCTATGCGACCCGCACCGGGCTGTGGTCATCGGCCATAATCACGACTTGCGCCTGAGAGGGGGAAACATGACTTCTCCCGACATCCGGGCCGGCATCGCCCTGCTCATCGCCGCCATGAGCGCGGACGGAATCAGCCGCATCCACAACATCGAACAGATCGACCGGGGATACCAGAACATCGAAGGCCGCCTGAACGCACTGGGAGCGAGAATCACAAGGATATAAGCAGGCTTCTGCGACTCGCCGCCTCAGCGACCCGCCAACCAAAGACTAATTACTCAACAAACAAATGATACGTAAAGAAGACGTTTACAAAATAGGCATATTCAACAAGCCGCACGGCATACACGGAGAGCTGCAGTTCACCTTTACCGACGATGTGTTCGACCGCGTAGAGGCGGACTGCCTTATCTGTCTGCTGGACGGGATCTTCGTTCCGTTCTTCATCGAGGAATACCGGTTCCGGTCGGACACAACCGCACTGATGAAACTGGAGGATATTGACACAGCCGAACAGGCGCGCGCGTTCACCAATGTGGAAGTTTACTTTCCCTTGAAACTCGCCGAAGCGGCCGAGCCAGGCGAACGGCTCACCTGGAGCTACTTCACCGGATTCCGCATAGAAGAAACGCACTACGGACACCTGGGCGAAGTGACCGATGTGGACACATCGACTCCCAATCCCCTGTTTGTCATCAGCCATCAAGGGAAGGAACTGCTCATTCCGGCTCAGGAAGACTTCATAGTCGGCATTGACCAGAAACACCGCGTCATCACGGTCAGCCTGCCGGAAGGCTTGCTGGACATCAACAGCTGACAAACTTTTGAGCCGGCAAGCCATTGGCTTGAAACATGAAGTATGCTAAGCATGAGACAAGCTCAAAAAAGACAAGAAACCGAATATTCACACCTTTTATATATAATAGCAATGAAGAAGCAAATCGCCATATTAGGTTCCACAGGCTCCATCGGAACCCAAGCGCTGCAAGTGATAGAGGAACATGCCGACCTGTATGAAGCATACGCCTTGACCGCCAACAACCGGGTAGACGAACTGATAGCCCAGGCTCGAAAATTCATGCCCGAAATTGTGGTCATCGGCAACGAAAGCAAGTACCTCCAACTGAAAGAGGCTCTGGCCGACCTGCCCATCAAAGTCTATACCGGCGAAGAGGCTCTCTGCCAGATTGTGGCTGAACAGCCCGTCGACATGGTGCTCACAGCCATGGTAGGCTATGCGGGACTGCGCCCCACCATGAACGCCATCCGGGCACGCAAGACCATCGCACTGGCCAACAAGGAGACCTTAGTCGTGGCCGGAGAGCTGATCAACGAGCTGGCACGGGTGAACGGCACACCTATCCTGCCGGTTGACTCAGAACATTCGGCTGTGTTCCAATGTCTGACGGGCGAGGTGGGCAATGCCATCGAAAAGGTGATCCTGACCGCATCGGGAGGGCCGTTCCGCACCTTCACACGGGAACAGCTGGCCACCGTGACCAAAGAGCAAGCCTTGCGCCACCCCAACTGGAACATGGGAGCCAAAATCACCATCGACTCCGCTTCCATGATGAACAAAGGCTTTGAGGTGATGGAAGCGAAATGGCTGTTTGGCGTGCGCCCGGACCAGATAGAAGTGGTGGTGCATCCGCAATCCGTCATCCACTCCATGGTGCAGTTTGAAGACGGTGCCGTGAAGGCGCAATTAGGCATGCCAGACATGAGGCTGCCCATCCAATATGCCTTCTCCTATCCCGACCGGCTGCATGCCTCTTTCCCACGGATAGACTTCCGCACCTGCACCAACCTCACCTTTGAGCAGCCGGACACGTCCCGCTTCCGCAACCTGGCCTTGGCTTACGAAGCCTTGCACCGGGGCGGCAACATGCCCTGCATTGTCAATGCCGCCAATGAGGTGTGCGTGGCCGCCTTCCTGCACGACCGCCTCTCTTTCCTCGGCATGAGCGACATCATCGAGCGAACCATGCAACGCGCCAGCTTCATCCGGAAACCTTCCTATGAGGACTATGTCGCCACCGATGCGGAAGCACGAAGGATCGCAGAGGAAAGCATAGCCAATAATTAATTATCCCGAAAACACTAATCATCAAAACAAAAGAAAGCAAATGGAAACATTTTTAATTCGTGCCCTGCAGCTCATCATGAGTCTGTCACTGCTCGTCATCATCCACGAAGGAGGGCACTTCCTCTTCGCCCGCCTGTTTAAGACACGGGTGGAAAAGTTCTGCCTGTTTTTCGATCCTTGGTTTACACTGTTCAAATTCAAGCCTAAAAACAGCGAGACCGAATACGGCATCGGATGGCTGCCCCTTGGCGGATATGTCAAGATTTCGGGCATGATAGACGAATCGATGGATACCGAACAGATGAAACAGCCAGTGAAGCCATGGGAATTCCGGGCCAAGCCCGCCTGGCAGCGGCTGCTCATCATGGTGGGCGGTGTGTTGTTCAATTTTCTCCTGGCCTTGTTCATCTACTCCATGATCTTGTTCGCATGGGGAGACGCTTACATTCCGGTTCAGAAAGCTCCGCTAGGCATGGACTACAACGAGACCATGCACCAGGTGGGATTCCGCGACGGAGATGTGCTGATCTCGGCTGACGGGAAGCCTTTGGAACGGATGGGAACAGACCTGCTGACATCCATCATCGACGCCCGTCAGGTAACCGTATTGCGTGACGGACACGAGACTTCGGTCTACATACCCGAAGACATGGTAAACCGACTTCTGGCCGACAGCGTGCGCTTTGCCGACTTCCGCTATCCGTTTGTCATCGACAGCCTGCTGCCAGGACGGCCGGCCGCATTGGCGGGACTCCAGACGGGAGACAGCATCACGGCCATGGACGGAAAGGAAATCGCCTACTTCGATTTCCGCCTGGCCATGAAGCAACGGGCTGAGCAAGCCGACAGCGCCAGCCGCGTATTCACCCTGGCATACGTGCGCGGCGGGGTGAGCGACACTGTGACACTGGCCGTTGACTCGCTCTACGAAATAGGCGTGGTGACGGCCTTGGACAAACACCTCCCCATCGTCCGGAAGGAATATAACTTCTTTTCCTCTTTCCCGGCCGGAGTGACACTGGGGGTCAACACGCTGAAAGGATATGTCAGCCAGATGAAGTATGTATTCTCCAAGGAAGGAGCCAAACAGCTGGGAGGCTTCGGCACCATCGGAAGCATCTTCCCCGCCACATGGGACTGGCACCAGTTCTGGTACATGACCGCCTTTCTGAGCATCATCCTCGCCTTTATGAACATCTTGCCCATTCCGGCCTTGGACGGCGGACACGTGCTTTTCCTGCTCTATGAGATCATCGCCCGCCGCAAGCCCAGCGACAAATTCATGGAACGGGCGCAGATGGCAGGCATGTTCATCCTGTTCGCGCTGCTCATTTGGGCCAATTTCAACGACCTGCTGAGGTTCCTGTTTTAGCCACGGTGAAGGGTGTGCCTGTGTGCGTTTCCCCATGCGGCGCACCCCACATCATCACCTCGTCAATAAGCGCCCAATGACCCAAGACACAAAACAGGCCCTCCCCACGGAACAGCCTTCGACATATTACGAAAAATATTCCTGCATGACAGCCGTCTTGCGGCCGGAACAAAAGGAATGGACAGCCCAGCCTGGAGTCCTGCTCCAGCGCATCGGAAGCATGCCAGGAGTCCGAGCGCTCCAGTTGAAAAACCCTGCTCCCGCCCAAGAAGACGAACCAAACCTGTTGATAGACTATGAAGGAGAGACTTACGAAATGGATTTCTATCCGGTTCTTCTCAATCCCATGCAAAAGCAAATGGGAGCGAGACAGACACTGGACGGAAAAGAACAAGAGCTGTTGGAAAAAGCCGACACAGGCATTGCGGTCATCCTGAAGTTTGGAAACGACCCTTTCCGGTCCTTCCACTTGCAGCTGAAACTGATCAACGCATTGGCTCCCGGCATGCCGGCAGTCATCGACGACAGTGGCGAACAGACCTTTTCCGGAAGATGGGTCCACAGCGTGGCACCGCAGCGCTTCCGCCGAAAGCCGTGTCATCCATGCGGTGGCCCGTCTCCTGATGTACGAAGCCGAACCTTCTCCCAAGGAGCTGCTGTCTGCCTACCTCTCCAACGGAATCTACCTGATGTGTACCTTGGTACCGTGGACTGAGGCGATCCGCTTCTATCCGAAAGACATTTTGGGAGGCGCAGAAGACCGGGAAGAAAGCCACAACACCCGCTCGTCTGTCCTTTTTGCCTATCCCTATGAGGGGACATGCCACAGGGGAAACTATCAGCCGCTCTCGGCTTACGACACATGGCTGGCCGACAATCCCATTTTCCCCATCCCCGCTGAAGAGACCCGACGCATGAAAGCGCTGGCGCAAGAGCGTCTCAACGCCCTGAAGCAAGTGGCGCATGTCCATCCGGAATACATTTCACTCAAACTGGGATTGGACACGGATGAGCCATACAGAGAGAGAACCGGCGAAAAAGAGCACCTCTGGGCTTCCCTGAGACAGTTCACCGGTGAAGACCGCTTCGAAGCCGAACTATGCGACACGCCTTATTACACAGACCGCCTGAAAAAGGGCGATACGTGTGTCTGCCACACCGCCCAGATCACCGACTGGCAAATCCATTTTCCACAAAAACGCATCACTCCCGACGAGGCATACATTATCCCTGACTTGCTTTCCGGCAATGCCGACTGACCGCAAAAGCCAAGCACATATACACGCAAAGAGGATGTGCTCCTTTCATAGAGCACACCCTCTTCCGCAGGCCAGCCTATTTTTAAAGAGACAGCCTTTATTTTTTGTCGGTCTCCAAAGTGTCACCCAGCAGTTCCAGCATTTTGCGAGCATAGCGCGTACCCAGCATGCGGTAACCTTGAGCCGTGAAGTGCAGATTGTCCTGAGCAGCGGGACAGCCGCGCGACGGAATGACATGGGCAGTAGGGATGGTGAGCGGCAAGGTGTCGATGATGGTGTTCATCGAAGCGCACGCTCCCTTCTGGTCAGCCGGAACCACCTCGCCGGCCAGCAGAGGAACGTCTTCGGCATTCAGCCCCAGATCGGCCAACAGGCTCTCATAGACTTTCTTCACCTTGGCAGGCCATTCCGGATCGCCCGTGTTCGATTCGCCTTGGTGCAGCAGGATGCCTTTGATGACACCGTCTTTTTGCGCCAGACGTGCCATCTCCACCAGGCGGCCGTAAGGATTGCCGTCATACTCGCGGATCATATTCTTCATCCAGTCGGGCACGGTATCAGCATACGCCTGATACTGGTCTTTGTCATACAGCTCGATGCGGCAGCCGCCAACGGCTACATGCACGATGCCTACCTTAATGTCATCGGGCAGGCTCTGCACCAAGGTGCGTCCGAAGTAGTCGGCAGGAGTCAGACCCGTGTAGCAGCGGCACAGCGGCGGAACCGCCCGGTACCATTGCCCTTTGACACGACCCAAATCGGGACAGTCAATGGTAGACATCACCTGAAAACGATCACTGATGCCACAAGTGTCTTGCGGCTCAAACTTAGCATTGCCTTCCATATTGGACTGTCCGAAGCAGAGGTAAATGTGAAAGTTCTTGTCACCGGCCGTCACTGTAAGCGAAACCAGCAGCAACGCAAAGAACAAAAGTCTTTTCATCATAATAAACACAACTTTTTAATGTTAAAACAAATAAATGACCAAGCAGCAAAGCCTTGACAAGATGAAAGACTTATTGTATTATACGAAGCCTTTCTGATGCCAATCCGGCTTTTGCATGTGACAAAGTTAGAAATTATTTCTGTCCTGCAAGCCTTATGGCTAAAAATATATGAAAAATTAGTCTTTCCCATTTTGTTCCATCCCTCTTCATATGGACGTTGATCGTCTCAGATATGAAGCCATAAAAAACTTCGGGAAAAGTTGCCGATAAAGGCAGATCTGTCGCATAATGGCATTTGAGGATACGGGGTTATAAAGGATTTTTCTCTTAAATCAGTTTTTCTCCATTCCACCGGAACGGAGAATGGACTTTTTTTGTATGTTTGCAAACAATATGGGGGACTTTCCTCATACAACAACGGAAAATCATATAAGACTTACAGCAGAATGCGCATCATTGCAGAACCATAACAGAAAGGACGAAATACAGACATTTTTTAACAACACCAGAGAAAGACATGAACAATACACTCATTGATAATTCCATAGAAGCGCTTTCGATGACAGCCACGTTAAGGAAGTGTCTGTCGGCCGATGGCATCAAGACTGTCAGCATTGCCACCGGCTATTGGGATATCCCCGGCTTAGCCATATTGCAAAAAGAATTAAGGCATTTCCTGGAAAAGGAAGGCACTACGCTTCGCCTGCTCATCGGGAAAGACCCTTATGTGTACACCAGCCAGCTGAAAGCACCCAAATATAAAGACGCAAACTATCCACAGGATTTCATCAGGACAGACATCTGTGAACTTGAGGTTATCGAAGAATACAAAGATGCGATACATTTACTGCTCGATTACTGCACAGATAACGAAAGCTCAAAGATCCAGATCCGTGTGTTTAGAAAGAATGAAAACGATGAGACACAGTTTCTACATTCCAAATGCTATATCTTCGACGGCAGGCAAAACGGCATTGGCATTGGCATCGTTGGCAGTACAAACTTTACCCAAAAAGGATTGCAGGGCAATGCCGAGCTGAATTATATTGAGACTGCCCCCAATCAAGTGCTGTCACTTGACGCGATACCCGGCAATAAGTCTCACCTGCTATGGTTCAATGAAAAATGGGAAATCTCAGAACCTTGGAACAAACAATTCTTGGAACAAGTTCTTAAACCGGCGCCTATCACAGATGAAGTTGAAAAGGAACGTAACAATGGGCGGCAACCGTTCACCCCATACGAATTATACATCAAGTTGCTGCAACTCAAATTCGGAGACATTATAGACAAAACCATCGGACAGCAGATCGAAGCCTATCTGCCGACTAACGTTCATAAATTGGAATACCAGATTGAAGCTGTCAAACGATGCGTCAGCATCATGCACGAGCATGGAGGATTCATGCTGGCAGATGTGGTGGGACTGGGAAAAACCATCATCGGGTCTCTCATCATCAAGCGTTTTCTCTCTGTGCCGGAAGATGA
>CALUOU010000086.1 GCA_944322335.1 uncultured Bacteroides sp. | reverse complement strand
CAAAGATAAGCAATCCGTCCGCTAAATCCAACGGACTAAGGGCGCATTTTGCGGAATTTCCAGCCTTCCCCTTCCTGTCCGTCTGCCATAAAGACAAGCTTATCCCGTTTTCGCTTTCAAAAGACGGCTTCTCAAGCCATTTCCGCTTACATGTCTTGTTCTCAAAATCCTGCAAACAGGAGGGGAATAGGCGCACTTTTTGCATAAACATGCGGAGAATCCTGCAAAAGACGGGGGCTTTATCCGTCTTTCGTGCGCTCTTTATGCGTCAGTTGCCGGGAAAATGACACGTGCGGCAGGTCTTCGGCACGCGTGGCGCGGAGCTGAACGATGCGTGGCGTAGAAGCGGGCGACGCGTGGCGCAGAAAAAAAACTTCGTTTTCATCGGCGAAAAACCGTCTTTCCCGTCTCTTTCATCTGTCAGGATTTCGCTATCACGGTATGGTTGTGGAAGATACAGATTTTCGTTCCGATTTTCGGGAACAAGCGGCGGAAGGGACAGAAACAAGCGATTCTCAGCAGGCCGGGCATGCAAAGTGTCAAATTGGCATTCAGCGGATGAAGAGAGGCAAGGCAAAAAAAACGAGCCCGGACAGGAGTGTAGGGCTGTCCGGGCCGCTGCGTTTTTTGCAGTATTAAAGCTTTGTGAGCGTATTCTCTTATCTCACAACCAATGAAATGATAATGTATTTAAAGTGATGATTATGATTCCGCCAAAGCATTAGAGCACCTTGAATGCGGGCAAGTCAAAGACTGTCATCACATCGCCGTTCATGGTCTCATAATTCAGGTTATACTGAATTTCCATCTCAAGATCAGCGGGAATATTGATTCCTCGCTCGGTCAGCATTTGCCGGTAGTTCACGCTGTCCAGCATGTCTACGGCACGGATCATCGCATCGGTATGCATCTGCACATAATCGTCTTCCGTCATGTCCACTTTCCCATAGGTCACTTCAAACTGTCTGTCAATGATGCCTGCACTCCGCTGGTATTCCAAGATTGCGTCAAGGATTTCCTTCGCAACGTCGGAAGTGACATATTGGTTTGGAACAACCGCCGTAACAAAATCCACAGAGTAATAAGCATGCGTCGTTTCTTCAGTATCACACGATGTAAACATCGGCATGCAGCCCAAAATAACGGCCAACATCAAGCAAGCCTTTCTCACACGCTTCATAAGCGACAATTCAACTGTTTTCATTCTTTCCTTTAAAATTAAAAAGTTCGCGTTTATTTCAAAAAATTCGCGGCAAAAATAGGGCAAATGCACATAGGTGTCTAATATCTGAAAAAGAAAAGAAGCGCGTTTTGTCGCCCCACCGCATTCATTCTGTCCTAAACAGCTGAAAATGAATCCTAAAAGACAGGCTCAACGCGCCTTCAAATTCATCCCTTTTCACCGATGGCTCACGCGCCACTACCATATTCCATGCAAGATTAACCATAAATATAGGGTTTACGTAAAGCTTTACGTAGTTTTTTTCACTACCGCCGTTAGCATACTCTCTGACATTTTCCTAACTTTGGCTAAGAAACCCTTAAAGACACAGCAAATTATGATTTACAACGAAATCGGAAAGACCGGCATGCGTGTTTCCAACCTCAGTTTTGGCGCCTCTTCTCTGGGCGGCGTATTCCACGACATCCGCGAAGCAGAAGGCATTCAGGCGGTATTCACAGCCATCGAACACGGCATGAACTTCATCGACGTGTCTCCTTACTACGGCCACTACAAAGCAGAGACCGTCTTAGGCAAGGCACTGAAGGAGATCCCGCGCGAGAAGTATTACCTGTCCACCAAAGTGGGACGCTATGGCAAGGACGGAGTCAACACATGGGACTATTCCGGCAAACGTGCCACCGAAAGCGTGTATGAAAGCATGGAACGCCTGAACATCGACTACATCGACCTCATCAACGTACACGATATTGAGTTCGCCGACCTCGGCCAAGTGGTGAACGAGACCCTGCCTGCCCTGGTGGAGCTGCGCGAAAAAGGTGTGGTGAGACACGTGGGCATCACCGACCTGCAGATCGAAAACCTGCAGTGGGTCATCGACCACAGCGAGCCGGGCACCGTGGAAAGCGTACTCAACTTCTGCCACTACTGCCTGAACGACGAGAAACTGGGCGACTATCTGGACTACTTTGAAGAACGGGGCATCGGTGTCATCAACGCTTCCCCCTTTGCCATGGGACTGCTTTCGAGCCGTGGAGCGCCCGACTGGCATCCGGCTCCCGAAGCCTTGAAAGAAGCCTGCCGGAAGGCCGTGCAGCACTGCGCCGCCAAGGACTATCCCATCGAGAAACTCGCCATCCAATACGCCACCAGCAACCCGCGCGTCGCCACAACGCTGTTCAGCTCGGCCAATCCCGCCAACGTGATGAAAAACATCGCCTACGTGGAAGAGCCGATCGACCAGGAACTGGTGAAAGAGGTGCAAGCCATCATCGGCGACCAGATGCGTGTCACCTGGAAAAACACCTGATATAGCGACGGGTCATTAACCATTAATCATTATAAACGTGAAAATCATAGACGCACATTCCCACCTCTGGCTGCGCCAAGACACCGAGGTGGACGGACTGCCCATCCGCACCCTGGAGCCGAACGGCAGCCGGTCGCTCTTCATGGGCGAAGTGAGACAGATGCTGCCTCCTTTCATGACAGACGGACGCAACAGCGCTGAGGTGTTCCTTTCCAATATGGACTATGCCCAAGTGTCGGCCGCCGTGGTCACACAAGAGTTCATCGACGGCATCCAGAACGACTACCTGGCAGAAGTAGCCCGGAACTATCCGGACCGCTTCAAGGTGTGCGGCATGTGTGAGTTCCGCAAACCCGGATTCCTACAGCAAGCCAAAGGGCTGATCGCCGCCGGCTTTCCCGCCATCAAGATTCCCGGCCACCGCCTTTTCCTGAAAGAGGGGCGCGTCATGCTGAACAGTCCGGAGATGATGGCCATGTTCCACCTCATGGAGGACAACGGCGTCATCCTTTCCATCGACCTGGCAGAAGGCGACACTCAGGTGCAGGAAATGAAAGAAATCATCCAGGAGTGTCCCCGCCTGAAGATCGCCATCGGACACTTCGGCATGGTCACCACCGCCGGCTGGCAGGAGCAGATCAAGCTGGCCCGCCACGAGACGGTGCGCATCGAGTCGGGAGGCATCACCTGGCTGTTCAACGACGAGTTTTATCCTTTCGCGGGAGCTGTCAGAGCCATCCGTCAGGCTGCTGACCTGGCGGGTATGGACAAGCTGATGTGGGGATCGGACTATCCGCGCACCATCACCGCCATCACCTACCGCATGTCGTATGACTTTGTGCTGAAATCTTCCGAACTGACTCCCGAAGAGAAAGCGATGTTCCTGGGCGGGAACGCCGCAAGCTTCTACGGCTTCGGCCGCCTGGCGGAACTGCCCTACATCAAAAACATGTCGGAATGACTTCTAAGTTGACAAGGAGACGAGAACCCCCAAAAACAGAAAGACTAATGAACTCAAAAACGAAAGCTTATACCCTTCCCCTGCTGCTCATCTTCTGCCTGTTCTTTCTGTGGGCCATCAGCAGCAACCTGCTCCCCACCATGATCAGGCAACTGATGAAAACGTGCGAACTGAACGCCTTTGAAGCCTCGTTCACCGAGACGGCTTACTGGCTGGCCTACTTCATCTGCCCCATCCCCATCGCCATCTTCATGAAAAAGTATAGCTACAAGGCCGGCATCATCTTCGGGCTCTTGCTGGCTGCCTGCGGAGGACTGCTGTTCTTCCCCGCCGCCATCCTGAAAGAATATTGGGCCTACTTGTGCATCTTCTTCATCATCGCCACGGGCATGTGCTTTCTGGAGACAGCCGCCAATCCATACGTCACCGCCTTGGGCGATCCCGCAACGGCTCCCCGACGGCTGAACCTGGCCCAGTCTTTCAACGGACTGGGAGCCTTTGTCTCGGCCATGTTCCTCAGCAAGCTGGTGCTGAGCGGACAGCATTACACGCGCGAGAGCCTGCCTGCCGCTTATCCGGGCGGATGGGAAGGATACATCCAAGCGGAGACCGACGCCATGAAGCTCCCCTACTTGGTGCTGGCCATGGTGCTGGTCGTGATCGCTGTGGTCTTCATTTTCGCCAAGCTGCCTAAGATCAAGGAAGGAGACAGCGTGGAAGGCAGCGGCACACAGGGTGAGAGGCTGATAGACTTCCGCATCCTGAGAAGGAGCCATCTGCGCTGGGGGGTCATCGCACAGTTTTTCTACAACGGCGGGCAGACTGCCATCAACAGCCTGTTTCTGGTGTACTGCTGCACTTATGCAGGTTTGCCGGAAAGCACGGCCACGACCTTCTTCGGACTGTACATGCTGGCCTTCCTGCTGGGACGGTGGACAGGCACGCTGCTGATGGTGCGCTTCCGCCCGCAAGACATGCTGACAGTGTATGCCTTGGCCAATGTGGCGCTCTGCCTTGTGGTGGTCTGCTGCGGCGGATGGGTAGGGCTTTATGCCATGCTGGGCATCTCGTTCTTCATGTCCATCATGTATCCTACACAGTTTTCGCTGGCTCTGACCGACCTGGGCAGCCAGACCAAAAGCGGTTCGGCTTTCCTGGTCATGGCCATCGTGGGAAATGCCTGCCTGCCTCAACTCACAGCCTACGTCATGCACCAGAACGAAGCCTTCTACCATGTGGCTTACATCATTCCGCTGGTATGTTTCCTGTTCTGTGCCTACTACGGATGGAAAGGATACAAAGTTAGTGATTAGTGACTAACGGGGTCAAACTCATCAGCCAACACCCGCTGGCACCAATCACTAAACACCAATCACTAAACACCAATCACTAAACACTAACATGAAAGCAATCCAAATTACCGCCCCTACCCAAATGGAGGTAGTGGACATCGAGAGACCGGCGTTGAAAGCCGGAGAGATCTTGCTCAAAATCAATTATGTGGGTTTCTGCGGCTCCGACCTGAACACCTTTCTGGGTCGGAACCCCATGGTCAGAATGCCCGTCATACCCGGACACGAAATAGGTGCCACCATCGAGGCTGTTAGCGAAGGCGTGCCCGAAAGCCTGCGTCCGGGACTTTGCGTCACCGTCAATCCCTACACCAATTGCGGCCACTGCGCTTCGTGCCGCAACGGACGCCCCAATGCCTGCGAGCACAACGAGACCCTGGGCGTACAGCGGAACGGAGCCATGTGTGAATACATCGCCGTGCCCTGGCAAAAGGTGATCCTCGCAGGAGACATCGGCGTAAAAGCGGCTGCCCTGATCGAGCCGATGAGCGTAGGTTTCCATGCTGTGGCAAGGGGGCAAGTGAGCGACACAGACACAGTCATGGTGATCGGCTGCGGCATGGTGGGGCTGGGAGCCGTCGTGAGAGCCAACCGCCGGGGCGCAAAGGTCATTGCCGTTGACCTCGACAACGACAAGCTGACACTGGCCAGCCGCATCGGAGCCGACCACACGCTCAACTCCAAGACCGACGACGTCCATGAACGCCTGCAGGAAATCACCGGCGGAATGGGACCGGATGTCGTGATCGAAGCTGTGGGAAGTCCTGCCACTTACGTCATGGCTGTAGACGAAGCCAGCTTCACCGGCAGAGTGGTCTGCATCGGCTATGCCAAACAGGAGGTTTCATTCCAGACCAAGCTTTTCGTGCAAAAAGAGCTGGACATCCGAGGCTCGCGCAATGCGCTTCCGGAAGATTTCCGTGCCGTCATCCGCTACATGGAACAACGCAACTGCCCCACCGACAAGCTGATCAGCCAGGTCGCAACGCCCGACACCGCCTTGCAAGCCATGCAGGAATGGGCAGCCAATCCCGGAAAGATCTTCCGCATCCTGGTGCAGTTCTAACCAATCTGGCTGAATGAGTTTTTGAGTCTCAGGAAAAGTGCGCAACAGACCTGCAGACTCAAAAGCTCACCAGGCGCGGACACGACACCTTAGATAAACTTACAAAACCCACCAACTTATCAAACTCGAGAAATGAACCTATTAATGGACAAGTTGCGGCCTTTGATGCTCAACGTCGGCTTTGCCGAACAGAATGCGGACTGGAACTGGAAGAACGTGAACAGTCCGTTCATGCGCCTGTATTACGTCACCGAAGGCAACGCACAGGTCATTTTGCCCAATGGCACACAACCCCTGAAAGCCGGCCACTTGTACTGCATTCCGGCCTTCACCACCCACAGCTATCACTGCACGTCACGCTTCTGCCACTACTACATCCACCTTTACGAGGCTCCCCAGCAAACCGCCTCTTTGCTGGACGAATGGGAACTGCCCTCCGAAGTCCCGGCCAGCGAACAAGACCTGCAGCTGGTGAGACGGCTGTGTGACATCAATCCGCAGATGAGCCTGGAAAGTCCAGACCCCACATACTATGACTTTGCCACGGCACTGAAACAAAACTTCACCCAAAACAAGAAACGAAAGCTTTGTGACCAAATCGAATCCTACGGCATCGTCTACCAGCTGCTGGCCCGCTTCATCAGAGACGCCCGCCCCAAAACACCTTCCAAAGACGAACGCATCGTCAAAGCCTTGACCTATATCCGCGACCACTTGTATGAGCCGATCGGACTGAACAGCCTCATCCAGAACGCCTGCCTCTCGAAAGACCATTTCATCCGGCTCTTCAAGAAGGAAACAGGTCTGACCCCTGTGCGCTACATCCACCAAAAGAAAATAGAAAAAGCGCAACTTATTCTGCTCACCGACAACATACCCATCAAAAGCATAGCCTATAGCCTGGCCTTTGACGATTATTCCTATTTCATACGTGTGTTCAAGAAAGTGACGGGAACCACTCCGCAAGCCTATCGGAATGCCAGACCATAAGGAGACCGGCCGCCAAACCTCCACACAAAATAGCATACACCAGCAGTTTTTCCGCCCGAACAGCACACTCCTTTCAAAAAAATGCAGTAACTTTGTTCGCATATCCATAGAACTCTAATCTTCATTCCCATGTCGAAAAAGAAAGAAAAGAAAGCGGGCAAACGCATGAAGAAGAAAGAACTGGTGAAACTGCTTCTGGATTTCCTGCACGCACATCCCACAGAAGTGCTGCCCCTGAAACGCATCTTCGAGCAACTGCGCCTCGACACACACCCCGCCAAAATGCTCTGCAAGGACATCCTGCAGGAATTGGCCGAGGAAGGCTACATCGCTACCGCCGGAAAGAACCAATACAAACTCAACTTCCACGGCGTGGAAATGACAGGCACCTTCCAGCGGAAAAACAACGGAAAGAATCTCTTCCTCCCCGACGAAGGAGGAGAACCGATCTTCATTGCCGAAAGAAACTCCGCACACGCCATGACGGGCGACCATGTGCGCATCGCCTATTACGCCAAACGGCGGGGAAGACAGGCTGAGGGCGAAGTCACCGAAATCCTGAAACGGGCCACCGATACCTTTGTCGGAACCCTGCAAGTGACCAAATCATACGCTTTCCTGCTCACGGAAAACCGGATATTGGCCAACGACATCTTCATTCCGCAAGACAAACTGAACGGAGGCCGCAACGGCGAAAAGGCTGTGGTGAAAATCCTGGAATGGCCCGACAAAGCCAAGAACCCTATCGGACAAGTCGTAGAAATACTGGGGCAAGCCGGCGAAAACAACACAGAAATGCACGCCATTCTGGCTGAATACGGCCTGCCTTACACATATCCGAAGGAAGCGGAAGAGGCCGCCGACAAAATTCCTGCCGACATCACTCCCGAAGACCTGGCCGCCAGAGAAGACTTCCGGAATGTGACCACCTTCACCATCGACCCCAAGGATGCCAAAGACTTCGACGACGCTCTGTCTATCCGACCCTTGGGAGACGGGCTGTGGGAAGTGGGCGTACACATTGCCGACGTGACACATTACGTGCCGGAAGGCTGCCTCATCGACAAGGAAGCACAGAAAAGAGGCACGTCCGTCTACCTGGTAGACCGCACCATCCCCATGCTGCCCGAACGCCTGTGCAACTTCATCTGCTCCCTGCGCCCCAACGAAGAGAAACTGGCCTACTCCGTCATCTTCCAGATGGACGGACAAGCGCAGATACTCCGGTCGCGCATTGTGCACACCATCATCAAAAGCGACCGGCGATTCACCTACGAAGAAGCCCAGCAAGTCATAGAAACCGGACAAGGCGATTTCAAGACAGAACTGCTCGAACTGGACAGACTGGCCAAACTCCTGCGGGCAAAACGCTTCCAGGAAGGATCCATCGACTTCGACCGCTACGAGGTCAAGTTCGAGATTGACGAAAAGGGGAAACCCATCAGTGTCTATTTCAAGGAATCGAAAGATGCCAACAAGCTGGTAGAGGAATTCATGCTGCTGGCCAACCGCACTGTGGCCGAACGCGTCGGACGCGTGCCTGAGGGACGCAAAGCCAAAGTACTGCCCTACCGCATCCACGACCTGCCCGATCCGGACAAACTGGACACGCTGTCGCAATTCATCTCGCGTTTCGGCTACAAACTGCGGACAGGAGGCACCAAGACTGACCTTTCCCGCTCGTTCAACCACCTGCTGAACGACGTGAAAGGCAAGAAAGAAGCCACACTCATCGAGACAGTCTCCATCCGGGCCATGCAAAAAGCGCGCTATTCGGTACACAACATCGGACACTATGGACTGGGGTTTGCCTACTACACACATTTCACATCGCCCATACGCCGCTATCCGGACATGATGGTACATCGGCTGCTGACACGTTACATCGACCATCACGGGAAAAGTGCCAGTGAAAACAAATACGAAGCCCTGTGTGAACACAGTAGTGCCATGGAACAATTGGCAGCCAGTGCCGAACGGGCCAGCATCAAGTATAAACAAGTGGAGTTCATGCAGGAGCATGTCGGACAGACCTACGACGGCATCATCTCCGGCGTAACCGAATGGGGAGTGTATGTAGAAGTGAACGAGAACAAGTGTGAAGGCATGGTGCCCATCCGAAGCCTGGACGATGACTTCTACGAATTAGACGAAAAGAACTATTGCCTGCGCGGCCGCCGCCGCAAACGCACCTACAGTCTGGGAGATGCCGTCACCATCAAGGTGGCACGGGCAAACCTGGAAAAGAAACAGCTCGACTTTGAACTGGTGAAAGACTGACACTACCTCAAAGGCATATCAAGAATAAGGATGAAAGAGAAGCCACAAACGGTTTTTCTTCCATCCTTTTCTTTTTGTCACATAATCCCATATAAAGGAGCCACCACGCGTGCGGAGATCAGGCACTAAAAATCATAAAGCTCGGTAGAAAGATAACGTTCGCCTGTGTCAGGCAACAAAGCTACGATCAGTTTGCCGCGATTTTCCGGCAAAGCAGCCAAACGAGTGGCAGCGCATACGGCCGCACCCGACGAAATGCCAACCAACAGCCCCTCACATTGCGCCAGCAGGCGGCTGACGCGAATGGCTTCATTGCCCGGCACGGGCAACACCTGATCCACCACGGCAGGATTGTAACATGCCGGGGCAAAGCCCGCTCCGATGCCCTGTATCTTATGCGGGCCAGGTTTTCCTCCTGAAAGCACAGGCGACTCCTCTGGCTCCACAGCCACGACGGTCACGTCCGGACGGTGCCGCTTCAAAACCGCCCCCACTCCACTCAGCGTTCCGCCCGTACCTACCGTCCCTACAAAGATATCGACCTTTCCGCCAGTGTCACGCCAGATCTCCTCCCCCGTAGTCCGCTCGTGTATGGCAGGATTGGCAGGATTGGAAAACTGCTGAAGGATGAGCGAGCCGGGAATGGAAGCTTGCAAAGCCTCTGCCCGTTCGATGGCTCCCCGCATGCCCAAGCCTCCAGGAGTCAGCACCAGTTCAGCTCCCAAAGCTCTCAACAAGGTCCGGCGCTCCAGACTCATGGTTTCAGGCATGGTCAGCATGAGCTTATATCCTTTGACCGCTGCCACCAAGGCCAGCCCCACGCCGGTGTTCCCGCTCGTCGGCTCAATCAGGGTGGCGCCGGGCTTCAGCCGTCCGCAAGCCTCGGCTTCTTCCACCATGGAAAGAGCTGTGCGGTCTTTCACACTGCCGCCGGGATTGAAATACTCCAGTTTGGCCACCACACGAGCGCCCAAGTTCATTCTTTCTCGATAATTGTTCAGCTCCAGCAAAGGAGTGTTGCCCACCAGATCGGTCAGGCGTTCTGCGATTCGTTCCATTTTTCACAATGTTTATAAGATTGCCAGGCAGACTGCACACCTTGTACATCAAAGCGCTTCTTGCCTAACATAAACACAAAGATAGAGGAATTTTAGCATGAAATATGTCATGTAATAAGAGTTTTTTGCTGTCGTTCTTGCATATTCGGAACATTCATGGCCACTTTCCACGGTCTGTCCTGTCCGGACGGAACATCCGCCAACTCGCCAACTTACTCCAACTAAAACAAAAAGATAATAGGATATTTGCCGAATACTTCGTATCTTTGTCCCCCCAAAATTATCTTAATAACAATAGGATAAGCACATGAGTCCACTCAACTTTACACACATTCTGACACAGACAGTCGATAAGCTGACGGAAAGCGAATCATACAAAGGACTGTTTCATCTCCACAAAGATGGAGATCCGTTACCCTCCGGCCGTGCCCTGCGTGACATCGTAGAGCTGGCGCGCGCCATCCTCTTTCCCGGCTATTTCGGGAACTCCACAGTCAACATACGAACCCTTCCCTATCACATAGGAGTGGATGTAGAGCACCTGTTTGAACTGCTGACCGAACAGATCATGGCAGGTCTGTGTTTCGCCACTGACGGAAGTGACAACTCCTGCAATGCCCCCCTGCGCGAAGAAGCGGCACGGCAAGCGGCCGACTTTATAGGAAAACTGCCCGGACTGCGCCGACAATTGGCCACCGACGTGACAGCCGCCTACAACGGCGACCCCGCCGCCAAAAGCACGGGAGAAGTGATCAGCTGCTATCCTGCCATAAGAGCCATCAGCAATTACCGCATGGCACACGAGCTGCTGAAACAAGGCGTGCCGCTCATCCCCCGCATCATCACCGAAATGGCACACAGCGAAACGGGCATCGACATCCATCCCGGAGCACAGATAGGTGACTGCTTTACCATTGACCACGGAACGGGAGTGGTGATAGGCGAAACTTGCGTCATAGGCAGAAACGTGAAACTCTATCAAGGAGTCACACTGGGAGCCAGAAGCTTCCCGCTGGATGCCGACGGCAAACCCATCAAAGGAATTCCCCGGCACCCGATTCTGGAGGATGACGTGATTGTCTACTCCAACGCCACCATACTGGGACGCATCACCATCGGAAAGGGAGCTACCGTGGGCGGAAACATATGGGTAACACACGATGTGCCGCCCGGCGCAAGAATCGTACAGCAGAAAAGCGACGGACTGGCAAGCTGACCTTTCACGGAAGCAGATGACCTTGACAGACAGTCTGAGCGCATATCTTGCAAAGCATTTTACAAATGACCGCGAACAACCACCAATCACTAACCATTAATCAATCAATCAACGTGACAAATGAACTGATAGCCAAAACCCTTCAAGGGCTGGAAAACGTGCTGGCCGAAGAGCTGGCCGCACTGGGAGCCAATGACATCCGGACAGGACGGCGCATGGTCTCTTTCAGCGGAGACAAGGAAATGATGTATCGCGCCAACTTCTGCCTTCGCACGGCCATCCGCATCCTGAAACCCATCAAACACTTCCAGGCCGAGAATGCCGACCAGGTGTATGAACAGATCAAAGACATTGCCTGGGAAGAATACATGCAGCCTGCCTCAAGCTTTGCGGTAGACGCTGTAGTCTACAGCGAAGCCTTCAGGCACAGCAAGTTTGTGGCCTACAGAGTGAAAGACGCCATTGTGGACTACTTCCGCGAACACAGCGGAAAACGTCCGTCTGTCAGGCTGAACAACCCTGACGTACAGCTGAATATCCACATTGCCGAAACGGAATGTACGCTTTCACTGGACTCCAGCGGCGAATCGCTGCACCGCCGGGGCTACCGCACGGAAGCCGTGGAAGCCCCCTTGAACGAAGCGCTGGCGGCCGGCATCATTCTCCTGACCGGATGGAGGGGGGAATGTGACCTGATCGATCCCATGTGCGGATCGGGCACCTTCCCCATCGAGGCGGCGCTCATCGCGAAAAACATCGCTCCGGGGGTGTTCCGGCAAGGGTATGCCTTTGAGAAATGGAACGACTTCGACGCGGAACTGCTGGAGACCATCTACAACGACGACAGCCGCGAACGCCTGTTTGAGCACAAGATCTATGCGTATGACAACAACCCCAAAGCCATCGGAATCGCCACACGCAACATCAAAGCGGCCGGAGCAGGGAAAGACATCGTGATCAGACAACAGCCTTTCCAGCAATTCACCCGACCCAAAGAAAAAGCTGTCCTGATCACCAACCCGCCCTACGGCGAGCGGATCTCCTCAAACGACCTTATGGGGCTGTATCAGACGGTCGGCGAAAGGCTGAAGCATGCGTTCATGGGGAACACGGCCTGGATCTTGTCTTATCATCAAGAGTGTTTCGACCGGATAGGGCTGAAAGCCGCCAGACGCATCCCTCTCCTCAACGGCGCCCTGCCCTGCGAACTGAGGGAATACGAGATCTTCGACGGATCATACCGGGATTTCCGGCGCGAAGGGGAGACTCCCGACAAGCCGTTACGGCCGGAACGCAAACGGGAG
>CALUOU010000085.1 GCA_944322335.1 uncultured Bacteroides sp. | reverse complement strand
ATGCGGTCTATGGCGTCCATGATGCGGTCTATGTTTTCGTCTCCATAAGGTAGCAGCAACAGCTGTTTCACCTCGGAGGAGTCTAATGCCAAGGTCATCAGGTCGATAAACAAGGAGGTGACATCGGTCATCTCTGCCGGCGTGACGCAGCAGAAAGTAAACTCGCCTCCTCCCGTGCGGCAGGCTTTGCCGTCCAGATACTGAAGGTCGGAAGGGTCACAGCAGTCCAGCGAACGGGTGTCCTCATCATGCAGGAGGATCACCTGGTTTTCATTCTTGTCCGACAGCTCTATGCCCATGTCCAATGCCAGGCAATTCAGCCAAAGCGGCCAGTCAAGGGGGGAAATCTCACGTTCCAGCCTCCTGCGCAAATACTCGCGAAGTGGGCTCACAAAGTTTTTCAGGAAGGCAGTGTCTATGAGAAACACATTCTCCGCAAATTTCATTTCTGTATTCATAACTTTTCGTTGGTGATTTTTTTGTTTATAAACAGGTGTTCTTATTGTGGGAGTAAAGATAGAAATTTTCCGGCATATTTCCACCAAAGCATACCATTAAAAAATCAGCCCGTACTTGATTGCAAAGAAGGCAGCAATGCTGTTATTATGTCATATTCCTGTTGTGAAAGATGATATATTGACAGTTTTAATCACATGGCAAAGCTTTTGCCTCTTCCCCAGTGTTATTTCAAAGATCAAAACGAAAGAAAGGAGAGCAAAATATGAACTTTAACAATTTTACCATCAAAGCGCAAGAAGCGGTGCAAGAAGCCGTGAACTTGGCACAAAGCCGAGGACAGCAAGCCATCGAACCGGTACACCTGCTCCGAAGCGTGATGAAGACGGGTGAAAACGTCACCAACTTCATCTTCCAGAAGCTGGGCATGAATGCCGGACAGATTGCCCTTGTCCTCGACAAGCAAATCGAATCACTCCCGAAGGTGTCTGGTGGAGAACCTTACCTGAGCCGTGAGACGAACGATGTGCTGCAGAAAGCTGCCCAGTATTCCAAGGAAATGAACGATGAATTCGTCTCTCTGGAACCGATCCTGCTGGCCTTGCTGACTGTAAAAAGCACAGCATCTACCATTCTGAAAGATGCCGGCATGACCGAACGGGAATTGCGCGGAGCCATCAGCGAGCTGAGGAAGGGTGACCGTGTCACTTCGCAATCAAGCGAAGACACCTATCAGGCATTGGAAAAATATGCCATCAACCTGAACGAGGCTGCCCGTAGCGGCAAGCTGGATCCGGTCATCGGACGTGACGAGGAAATCCGTCGGGTGCTGCAGATTCTGAGCCGCCGTACGAAAAACAACCCTATCCTGATCGGCGAACCGGGTACAGGCAAGACGGCCATCGTCGAAGGGCTGGCTCACCGTATCCTGAGAGGCGATGTGCCCGAAAACTTGAAAAACAAACAAGTATATTCGCTGGATATGGGTGCCTTGGTGGCTGGTGCCAAGTATAAAGGCGAATTTGAGGAGCGTCTGAAAGCTGTCATCAATGAGGTGAAGAAATCAGAAGGAAGCATCATCCTTTTCATCGATGAGATTCACACGTTGGTGGGTGCCGGAAAGGGAGAAGGCGCCATGGACGCGGCCAACATCCTGAAACCGGCTTTGGCACGTGGAGAGCTGAGAAGCATCGGCGCCACAACCTTGGACGAGTATCAGAAGTATTTTGAAAAGGACAAGGCGCTGGAACGCCGTTTCCAGATCGTCATGGTGAATGAGCCGGACACGCTGAGCACCATTTCCATCCTGCGTGGACTGAAGGAAAGGTATGAAAACCACCATCATGTCCGGATCAAAGACGATGCCATCATTGCGGCTGTCGAGCTGAGCAACCGCTACATCACAGACCGCTTCCTGCCCGACAAGGCCATTGACCTGATGGATGAGGCCGCCGCCAAGCTGCGGATGGAGATCGACTCTGTGCCGGAAGAGCTGGATGAGATCTCGCGTAAGATCAAACAGCTGGAAATCGAACGCGAAGCCATCAAACGGGAAAACGACACGGAAAAGCTGGAACAGATCGGCAAAGAACTGGCAGAGCTGAAGGAACAGGAAAGCTCGTATAAAGCAAAATGGCAGAGCGAAAAGACCTTGGTGAACAAGATCCAGCAGAACAAGATCGAAATCGAGAACCTGAAGTTTGAGGCCGACAAGGCGGAACGGGAAGGCGACTACGGCAAGGTGGCCGAAATCCGGTATGGCAAGCTGCAGGCTTTGAACAAGGAGATCGAGGAAACCCAGCAGAAGCTTCACGGCATCCAGGGTGACAAGGCCATGATCAAAGAGGAAGTGGACGCGGAAGACATAGCCGACGTGGTTTCCCGCTGGACGGGCATACCGGTCAGCAAGATGCTGCAAAGCGAAAAAGAGAAGCTGCTCCACCTCGAAGACGAGCTGCACAAGCGGGTCATCGGCCAAGACGAAGCCATCGAGGCTGTGGCCGATGCCGTGAGACGGAGCAGGGCGGGCTTGCAGGATCCGAAACGTCCCATCGGGTCGTTCCTCTTCCTGGGCACTACCGGTGTCGGCAAAACCGAGCTGGCAAAGGCGTTGGCTGAGTTCCTGTTTGACGATGAAAGCATGATGACCCGTATCGACATGAGCGAGTATCAGGAAAAGCATACGGTGTCAAGGCTGATTGGAGCGCCTCCCGGATACGTGGGCTATGACGAAGGCGGGCAGCTGACGGAAGCCGTGCGCAGGAAGCCGTATTCCGTAGTCCTCTTCGATGAGATCGAAAAGGCGCATCCCGATGTGTTCAACATCCTGCTGCAGGTCTTGGATGACGGACGGCTGACCGACAACAAGGGACGGACAGTGAACTTCAAAAACACCCTTATCATCATGACCAGCAACATGGGAAGCTCGTACATCCAAAGCCAAATGGAAAAGCTCAACAGCTCAAACAAACAGGCTATCGTCGAGGAGACCAAACAGGAGGTGATGAACATGCTGAAGAAGTCTATCCGTCCGGAATTTCTGAACCGTATCGATGAGACCATCATGTTCCTGCCGCTGACGGAAAAGGAGATCAAGGAGATCGTGTCGTTGCAGATCAGGAACGTGCAGAAGATGCTGTCGGGCAACGGTGTGGACATGCAGCTGACCGGCGGAGCACTAAATTTCCTGTCTGCTGCCGGCTATGATCCGGAGTTTGGCGCACGTCCTGTGAAACGGGCCATCCAGCACTATCTGCTGAACGACTTGTCAAAGAAGCTGCTGGCAGGCGAAGTGGATCGTGAGAAGCCCATCCTTGTGGATGTCAATGCCGCCAAAGACGGATTGGTTTTCAAAAACTGACGAATGCATATCCGAAATGAAAAAGGGAACTTCGGTTTTGTCACCGAAGTTCCCTTTTCTGCGTGTTTATGGGCATGAAAACAAGCGGAAAGAGGTTCACTCAGCCTCCTTGTCTTGCTCCTTTTCCTCGTCTTCGTCCTCAAAGTCGGTCAGGCCGCATGCCACCAGCAGATTATACCAGCTTATCAGTTTCTTGATGTCTGAGACATGCACCCGGTCGCGGTCATATGAAGGCAGAACCTCGCCCAGATAGGCATACAGGTCGGTCGAACTGGCTTTCTTGATATCCATTGCCACAGCTTCTCCACTCTCTTTCTTTTTCATGGCAGTCAATACATTCCTCAGAGGCACATCCTCTGCGTCTGTGTACATGGCAATGTCGCCCAAAGAAATAATCTTCTCACTACCATAGGCGGGAAAACGTTTCTTATCGGCCAGCGATTCTACGATCAGCATGTTTTTTCCTTGCGAAACGAGTTTATACAATCCCGGCTTGCCGGAGATTGCTAAAATGGTTTTCAACATAGTGCTTCTTTTTTTGTTTTATAGTTAGTTCTTTTGTTTTTCCGCCGCAAAATTACGGAAATCCGCGCTATATACCAAGAGGAGGAAGAGAGGAAATCAGAGCGGCCGCATCAAAAGTCATCTGTTGTCCATTCCCCGTTCTGTCCTTCCGGCCCCTTATCTCAGTTCAGCACCGGCAGCAGATACTTCGCCATGAGGTATCCTCCTCCCAGCAGCCATACGTAAAGAATGAAAGCCAACACAAAAGGTTTGGCGCCGGCTTGCTTGAATTTGTCAATGCTGGTTTCCGCGCCTAAGGCAGTCATGGCCATGGTCAGCAGGAAATTGTCAATGGAGGTCAAGGCACTCAGCCCGCGTTGGAGTGTGTCGGCGGGGATGAAGCTGCACTCTTGGAGCAAGGAGTTGACGCCGATCATCAGGATGAAGCCGAAAGCAAACCAAGGGATGGTGATCTTGCTTTTTCCGTCGGAAGTCACGTCTGTGTGTCTGGCTTTGCGCACACGGGCAATGACATAGCTCATGATGAGCAGCACAGGGGCGAGCATCATCACTCGGATCATCTTGGTGATGGTGGCTTGGTCTGCCAGGTGCAGGCTGCCGTCAGCGTCCATGGCATTGCCCGCTCCTACCACGTGAGCCACTTCGTGCAGGGTGGCACCGGTGTAGACTGCCATGGCTTGAGGATCTAAATCCAACACGCCGGAACGGTAAAGGACGGGGTAAAGAAACATGGAAAGGGTGCCGAAAATCACCACGGTGGAAACGGCGATCGCTGTCTTGTAAGGAGCGCATTTCACCACCGGCTCTGCTCCTAAAACAGCTGCCGCTCCACAAATGGCGCTGCCGGTGGAAGTCATGAGGGCTGTCTTCTCGTCCATTTTCAGCAGCCGACCGGCAACCACTCCCAAGGCGATGGTGACGAGGATCACGATAGTGTCAATCACGATGGCTGGAACGCCGATTTCCATCACTTGCTGGAAGGTGAGACGAAAACCGTATAGCACGATGCCGAGCCGCAGAATCTGTTTGGTGCAAAGCTTGATGCCGGGCACCCATGTGTCGGGCAACTGGTTGCGCAGGCTGTTGGCATAGAGCATGCCTAAGATGATTCCGACAATCAGAGGGCTGAACGATAATTGTTTTACAAATTGGAATTCGGCAATGTAGAAAGCCGAACAGGAGAACAGGACAATCAGTAGCACACCATGCAGGGTGCTCGCTTTCTTTTGCTCAATCATAATGCAGATAAGTTTATTATAATGAATAAGGGGCAGGTGCGGGTATGCACCTGTTTCGGGGTGCAAAGGTAGGCTTTTTCAGGGAAAATCCGACATGCGGCTGTGAAATCTCCCGCCGCTCAGAACGGAAAGAGCAGGGGAAGGGCAAATATCATGACGATTCCCATGATAATCTGTAAGGGCAAGCCCACCTTGACGTAATCCATGAAGGAATATTGTCCCGCCGGCATCACCAGGGCGTTGGGCGGGGTGGAGAAGGGTGAGGCGAAACACATGCTGGCGGCCACGGTCACGGCAAACAGGAAAGGCACAGGGCTGACTCCTATCTGCACTGCGCTTTGGAGGGCGATAGGAGCCATCAGCACGGCGGTCACGGTGTTGCTGATGAACAGGGTGATGAGCGAGGTGGTGAAATAGATGCCGGCCATCAGGACAAGCGGGCCGTAGGCACCCAGTCCGCTCACCAGGGTGCTGGAAATGTAAGCTGAGGCTCCCGTCTTCTCCAAGGCGATGGACATGGGCAGCATGCCGGCAAAGAGCATGATGGTCTCCCAATTGATAGTCTTGTAGGCGGCCTCCACGTTGCGGAAACACCCGGTCAGCACCATCAGCAAGGCGGCGATGATCACGGCGGTGACGGGTGCCACCGGGATGAAGTCAAACACCATCATGCCTATCATCAGGAGCATGATGAAGGCCGCTACCGGTGCCTTATAGTCCAGTGTCACCTTGGCTGCTTCTTCCAGGGGCTGGCCCAATACAACCCACTTCTCGTCTTCCCGGCTGAGGCGTGCGATATCCTGCCATGCCCCTTGCACCAGCAGCACGTCGCCGTTGTGCATGCGTTCGCGTCCCAAGTCCTGCAGGAGGTATTCCTTCTTGCGGCGGATGCCGAGCACGTTGACGTTGAACTTGTCGCGAAAACCGGCTTCCTTCACCCGCTGGTTGATGAGGTTAGACGAAGGCATCAGCACGATCTCAGCGATGCCGATATCGTAGAAATCCAGCAGGCGCCCGCCGTTGGCTTCTTCCGTGGTATGCCCGTCTGTCAGTTTCAGGCGGTAGTCTTGTGTGAAACGCTCGATGTCGGCGGCATTGCCTTGCACGTACATTATGTCGCCCGCTTGAACCACCATATCCGCCGAGGCCAGGCGTTGGGTGACGGTCTTCAGGAAGCGGTGCTGCGAGCTTTCGCCGCGTCTCACTTCCAGAATGTTCAGTCCGTAGCGGCGGCGCACGTCCAGTTCGGCAATGGTCTGTCCGTTGATGGAGGAGTCGGCCACTGCTTGCAGGCGGAAGAGGTTGTCCGACAGCCCGTATTCCTGTACCAGCTGGCTCAATGACTTTCCGGATGCGGCTGTCTCGTCCGTCTTGCGCTTTTTCGACAGAAACCATTTGGTGAGCGGCAGCAGGACAACAGTGCCGGTGACCACGCACAGGATGCCTACAGGCAGAAACGAGAAGAACGACAACGGCTCGTAGCCGGCATGGGTCAGCACATCTTGGATAATAAGGTTGGGAGGAGTGCCGATGAGGGTCATCATGCCGCCCATGCTTCCGGCAAAGGCAAGCGGCATCAGCAGGCGGCTGGGATTGGCGTTGGCGCGGAGAGCGAGGCTGACCACGATGGGCAGCATCAGTGCCACTGTGCCCGTATTGCTCACAAAAGCGCCGATGGCCGATGTGGCGATCATGACCAGCAGGAACAGCCGCAGTTCGCTTTGGCCGGCAAGGCGCAGCAGCTGGGCACTGATCTTTTTGGCAAGCCCCGTCTGGAAGATGGCGCCTCCCACCACGAACAGTCCCACCATCATGACCACCACGGAGTTGGAGAAGCCGGACAGGGCCTCTTCGGGGGTCAGAATCTGAAACACAAGCAGGAGCGTCAGCGAGCACAGAGCCACAAGGTCGGAACGGATCTTGCCTGACATGAAGAAAGCGGCGGAGGCCGCAAGGATGAGTAGAGTGATGAGCATGTTTTGATGTATAATATGTTTAATATGGAAATGTGTGCAAATTTACGGGAAAATACTGTGTTTCCAATGCCTTGCGGGGAAAATCATCTCATTTTCTCTCTGATCCGCATGAGGGGATAAGAGGGAAATACCTATAAGTTGGGATTGACGGGAATGGGGGAGAGGAAGCTTACTTCGTATATTTACCTGAAAATGGCGATTGCGCCGCATGGCGGAAAATCGGAACTTTGCAGCGCTTTTTCAAGCGACTTAACCGTTATATGCATAAAGTAATGAACAGATTAAGATTTATCCTTTTATCCCTTTCAGTTTCGTTGTCCGTCTTCGCCTTCGGGCAGAGACCCCAGGCCGGAGGCGGCACGATTTTCGGCAAGGTGACCTCGACAGACAAGGAGGTGATCGATTTTGCCACGGTCTATTTGAAAGCCACCACTCACGGCTGCTCATCCGACAAGGAAGGCCGTTACCGGTTGAGGGCTCCCGAAGGCGACTATGTGTTGGTAGTGTCGGCCATGGGGTTTGCCACCGTGGAACAACCTGTCAGCCTGAAGCGCGGGGAGCGCATCCGCCGGGACATCGTGTTGAAGCCGGAAGCGCAGCAGCTGGAGGAAGTGACCGTCGTTTCCAGTGGAGTCAGCCGGGTGAAGCGTTCCGCTTTTAATGCAGTGGCTGTGGATACGCGTGAATTGCAGAACACGGCCAAGACCCTCAGCGAAGCTTTGGCAAAGGCGCCGGGGCTGAAGCTGCGCGAGTCGGGTGGGGTAGGCTCTGACATGCAGCTGATGATCGACGGATTCAGCGGCAATCATGTGAAGATCTTTATTGACGGTGTGCCGCAGGAAGGGGCAGGGCAAGCGTTGGATCTGAACAACCTGCCGGTGAATTTTGCCGAACGCATTGAGGTCTATAAAGGTGTGGTGCCGGTTGGGTTCGGTACGGATGCGTTGGGCGGAGTCATCAACATTGTGACCAACAAGACGCGCCGCCGTTGGTTTCTGGATGCTTCTTACAGTTACGGCTCGTTCAATACGCACAAGTCGTATGTGCATTTCGGACAGACTTTCAGCAACGGCCTGACCTATGAGATCAATGCTTTCCAGAACTTTTCGGACAATGATTACCATATAGACAACTATGTCACTCAGTTTGGCGAGGACGGTGTGACCGAAAGTACGGACCGCAACAAGATATACCGCGTGAAGCGTTTCAATGACCGGTTTCACAACGAAGCCATTATTGGCAAATTGGGATTTGTGGATAAGCCTTGGGCAGACCGGCTGATGTTGAGCTTCAACTATAACACGTTTTATAAGGAAATACAGACCGGTGTCTACCAGTACATCGTGTTCGGAGAGAAACACCGTAAGGGACATTCCTTTGTCCCCTCGCTGGAATACAGCAAACGGGATCTGCTGGTCAAAGGGCTGGACGTGATGCTGACGGCCAATTATAACCATAACCTGACGCAAAACATCGATACCGCATCTTATAAATACAACTGGTTTGGCCAGCGGAAATACACCGGCACTCATGGCGAACAGTCTTATCAGGACAACGAGTCGAAAAACGCCAACTGGAATGTCGCTTTTACCGCCGGTTATCGCATTGCGCCAGCGCACAGTCTGGCTCTGAATCATGTGTTTAGTGCTTTTGAACGTACCACCCGCTCTTATGTGGACGGCAGTTCGAAGATCTCAGATTTTGACATTCCTAAGATAACGCGGAAAAACATTACCGGAATATCTTACCGGCTGATGCCCACGGAGTGCTGGAACCTGTCGGTCTTCGGCAAATATTACAATCAGTTCAACGAAGGCCCTGTGTCGCAAAGCAGTGACGGAGTGGGCAATTATACCAACCTTTCGCGCCGAACCAGCGCTTTCGGCTATGGGGCTGCGGGCACCTATTTTATCATCAACGGTTTGCAGGCCAAACTGTCTTACGAGAAAGCCTACCGTCTCCCCACCACCAACGAACTGTTTGGCGACGAGGACATGGAAGCCGGACAAACGACATTGCGTCCCGAAAAAAGCGACAACCTCAACCTGAATCTCAGCTACAACCGTCAGTTCGGCAAGCATGGGCTCTATGTGGAAGGGAGCCTTATTTACAGAGATACCAAAGATTACATCAAGCGCGGACTGGACGCCATCGGAGGCATGAGCTATGGCATTTACGAAAATCATGGGCGTGTCAAGACCAAAGGGTATAATGTCTCCTTGCGTTACAACTACGGCCGATGGTTCAACATGGGCGGGACATTCAACAACATCAACGCCCGTGACGACGAGCGCTATCGGGCCGGAAACACCCTGCAGGAAAATGTCAGCTATGGGCAGCGCATTCCCAACCAGCCTTACACGTTTGCCAATTTTGACGCAAACTTCTATTGGCACGATTGTCTGGGAGAGGGCAATGTGCTTTCAGTCACCTACGATGGCTTCTATCAGCATGAGTTTCCTCTTTACTGGGAGCGTCTGGGCGATCCTTCCACCAAAAGCCGGGTGCCGGATCAGTTGTCGCACAACCTCATCATTGGTTATTCGATGAAGAACGGCCGTTACAACCTTTCTTTTGAATGCCGCAATTTCACCGATGAAAAACTGTATGACAACTTCAGCCTCCAAAAAGCCGGACGCGCTTTTTACGGAAAATTCCGTGTTTACTTTGATTAGAAGCCTGTGTTTGGAATAAATGATAGTTTACATAACAAATGTTTAATTAATGCTCTATTGAATTATGAGAAAAAGAATCAACACTTACGTATGGGCTTTGGCTGCGGCCCTTTGCACATGCAGCTTTTTTACCGCTTGCAGCGACAGTGACGAACCGATTGGCGGCGGGGGTGCTGGAAACGGAAACAATGGCGGAGATCCCGTGGTCGGGGAGGATTTGCGCCGTTACGTCATAGCCGCCACATCGAAAGACGCCACTTACCTCATTGCTGCCGAGTCACTTGACGGCGGGCAAGCGACTGTTGAGGGAGTCGGACTGGAGACCGAGTCTGGATCCAACTGGATTTATTACCGGGAGCGTTATCTTTTCAATTTCCAGTATAACGACGGCAATGCCGGAACAGGTTTTTCCTATCGGCTGAATGCCGGCGGCACAGTGGAAGAGGCGCAGAGCTATACGTATAACCGCACTACGACTTACGGCACTTGGGGAAACAATGTCATCACCGCTTCCACCAATGCGGGAACCGCTGAAAACGACGGACAGGGCCACTACGCCTATTACCTGCAGTTCAACTATCTCAGCGTTTTAGACGGGACAACGACAACGGGCAGCCAGCTGGCTGAAAACTTCTTAGGCAATGGCGAGCGGGTCAGCTTTGCCGGTTTTGTGGAAGCGAATGACCGGCTTTACACTTCTGTTGTGCCGATGGGCATGAGCCACTATGCAGTCAATACCTATCCGCAATGTGTGGTGGATCCCAGTTATGTGGCCAATGCCGACGGGGGGAGCGGTTCGGGACAATATACGGCAGGAATGATTCCTTCCACTCAATATCCGGACAGTGCTTTTGTGGCCATTTACAGCGGAGATGATTTCAACGAGAAGCCTGTCATTGCCCGCACGGGAAAGATCGGCTTTGCCAGCGGACGGATGCGCTCGCAGTATTATCAGACCATTTGGGCTGCTGACAATGGTGACCTTTATGTATTCTCTCCCGGATATGGGCGCACTACGACAACCCCGGTGGTGAATGCCGACGGTTCGTCTTTCAATCGCGTGCAGGGGCAGTTGCCTTCTGGCGTGGTGCGCATCAAGGCAGGCGAGACGGCTTTTGATGATACCTATTACGTAAACCTCGAAGCTTTGGGCAACGGCAACCCCATGTTCCGCTGCTGGCACATCACGGGCGACTGCTTCCTGCTGCAGATGTATAGCGATGGCGTGGACGGCGAATATGGCATGATGGCCGGCACGCAGGCCAAGCGCAATGAGCTGGCTGTGTTCAACGGCGCTGAGCAGACATTGACCGTGGTCACCGGCCTGCCCGAAAAGAGTGTGCTTTCCAGCTTCGGAACGCCTTGCAGCGACCAAGGCTATGCCTACATTCCCGTGGTAACCACAGACGGAGCCAAACCTACCATTTACCGCATCGACCCTGCTACGGGCGTAGCTACGGCAGGATTGACGCTCGATGCTTGTGACGGTGTGTCTGCTTTGGGTGTCTTGTCTTATACCGCAGAATGATTGTCATGAGAAAACTTTGGCACAAGCTGCACCTGTGGCTTTCCGTTCCTTTTGGCATAGTCATTACCTTGATATGCTTTTCCGGAGCCATGCTGGTCTTTGAGAAAGAAACTGTCCGGATGCTTCATCCGGACATGTTCCATGTTTCTTCCGGTATTCAGACCCTTCCTTTGGAGGAGTTGGCCGCACGGGTAGCCGCCACTTTGCCCGATGATGTTGCGGTGACCGGCATTACGGTACCTTCCCAATCCGGACAGACCTGGCAGGTGTCACTTTCCAAGCCGAAACATGCGGCTGTCTATATCGATCCCTACACGGGAGAAATCAAGGGAAAATATGAGCGCACGCCTTTCTTCCGCACCATGTTCGGTTTGCATCGCTGGCTGTTGGGCAGCCGTCCTCAGGGGGACGGCATCTTCTGGGGCAAGCTGATTGTGGGGATAAGCACTCTTTTGTTTGTCATTGTGCTGGTGACGGGAGTTTTGCTTTGGTGGCCGCGCAACCTGAAGTCTCTGAAGCCACGCCTGACGGTCAGTGTGCGTCACGGCTGGCGGCGTTTCTGGTATGACCTGCATGTGGCGGGAGGAATGTATGTCTTGCTGCTGTTGCTGGTGATGGCGCTGACCGGGCTGACGTGGTCGTTCGGCTGGTATCGCACAGGCTTTTATAAGTTGTTCGGAGTCGAAATGCAGCAGGGCGGGAGAGACAGCCGCTCCTCCGACCGTTCCGCCAAGCTTCGTTCTGATGTTCCGTTTGCCCATTGGCAAGAAGTTTATGAAGAACTCTATCGTCTCAATCCGTCCTGCAAGCAAATCACGGTCTCGCAAGGCTCTGCAACGGTGGCTTTCAGCCGCTTAGGCAATCAGCGTGCTTCCGACCGTTATACGTTCAGTCTTCAGACGGGAGAGATTACCGGTGTCACGTACTATAAAGATGCCGCCGCATCCGGGAAGATACGCGGATGGATTTATTCAGTACACGTAGGAAATTTTGGAGGCTGGCTCACCCGCATCCTTTGGTTTGTAGCAGCCTTGATGGGAGCGATATTGCCTTTGACAGGCTATTATCTGTGGATAAAGAAGAGAGCGGCTCGAAAATCCGGTTCGAGGAAAAAGACCTGACAGGATGAGAAACATTGCTTGCTTTGCCCTTTGTCATTGCTTGCTTTATCGGTGAAGCTTGCTTCGTACAACCGGGTTTTCGGGGATCGGTCCGAAAATGGATCAGACGGAAAATCCGGTTGCGAAGCATGATTGGACACTTGGCCAACGAAGCAATAATACTTTGCCATCGAAGCAAGATTAAATGGGCAACGCAGCAATAATACTTTGGCAAGTAACCTATGCTGCTGAAAAAAAGCCCGGACAGGATTTTGTCCCGATGATCAACCTACTTCTTTCAGCTACCTTGCAACCCTCTTTCCAGAATACAACCTGACCCGGAATAGAGCTTCGATCCAAAAACGGGAAACAAAAAAAGGAGGAAATCATTCCTCCTTTTCTCTTAGGCACGAGCGGCAAACGAGACTCGAACTCGCGACCCCGACCTTGGCAAGGTCGTGCTCTACCAACTGAGCTATTGCCGCAGA
>CALUOU010000084.1 GCA_944322335.1 uncultured Bacteroides sp. | reverse complement strand
GTGCGCCGCTTCCAGTTCACGCGTGCGCCGCTTCCAGTTCACGCGTGCAAACCATACATTGTATTCTTCCCCCAATCTCTTTTCTTGCTAAAAGACCTGTCTGCCTGTTGTTTTTGATGCGGTCGCTCTATCTTTATAATGAGTCTACAGACACTGTTGATAAAGGCTATCCATGTCCGCAAGAAATATGCGCGTTTTACAGACATCGCATTGATAATGGTTTGCGAAGCCTGCTGTAATACACTGACAGGGCATGGGTACGGGACAGGATGCCAATAGCTATATGCTGTAGGCGTTTCCTATGTCATGTCGGGATCACTGCCGGTTGCCGTTTGGCTGGTGCGACGCTGTGGGGTGTCTCTGTTTTAAAGCTCGTCGCGTGTGAAGGCGATGGCGCGGTTGACGTATTCAATGAAAGGGTGGGTCGAGCGGAACAAGTCCACCGTCCGCTCCAGCAGATTATCCGCCAAGGCAAAAGCTTTGCCGGGAGAGCACACCAGGCAATAGGTCCGGTATTTCAGGTATTCCGAGCAGGCGGCATCCTTGGGGAATCCGTTAGGCACCCGTTTCAGTTTGCCTTCATCATCCAATTGGAAGCCGGGGGCTTGCAGCAAGGTTTGTTCAAAGTCTCCGTCGCCGTTGCAGATGTCCTCGCGCAGGGTGCGCAGGGCTGCCGGCTCCAGCATGTAGTGGCCGGATGCCAGCATGTTGCCGGAGTCATACCCGTCTTCTTCCGGTCCTACCTGGAAATAATAGCCCGCGTAGCCGGATTTTTTTCCGCCAGGACAGATGAAAGCGCCGATGTGCGTCTTGTAAGGCCGTTTGTCCGACGAGAAGCGCGTGTCGCGGTAGATGCGGTAAGTGCAGTCCTTGGGTGTCAGATCCTTGATGCTGTCATCAAAGGAAGCGATGCCCGCAATGAGTTGTCCGGCAAAGGCGTCGAACCTTGCCTGCGCCGCGCGGTATTGTTCCTTATGGGCATTGAACCATTCGCGGCAGTTGTTTTGTTCCAGTTGTTCCAGAAAACAGATAACTTCTTTCATCTCTTTTAAAATGTTAGGTTGACAGATGCAAATATAGCGAATATTCCGTTAACTTGCTCTTATGGGGCAAGTCTGTTTTCCATCCCTCTGTCGGCGTTGGATCTTTTCGTCTGGTCATGCAAGGCTTATTCCTGCTGTTCGCGAAACAGCCCGATGATGTCGTTGAATTGTCGGGCGATGGCTTCCGATTGAGGATGGGCTGTGCGCATGACGAGGGCTACATGGTTCATGCTTCCTTTTTCGTCAGGGATTTCTGCCATGAGAGCGGCAAATGTCTTCCGATGGTCTCCAGAATCGTACCAAGACTCAAGCAGACGGCTGCGGAGCATTTGCCGGTCGTCTCCGGTCTCACAGAGGCAGAGCATTACAGACCTCTTGTTGCGGAAGAATTCGTAGATGAGAGCAAGAATGGTTTGCCGCAGTTTGGGGTCGTGGGAGGGCGGGCGACGCTGAGGGCTGGTGATGACAAACTCGTAAGCTTCAATGCCCGGCATAAGGTCGCAGGGAGTAAAGCCTACAGTGTAATCGATCCCATGGTCTGTGATAAAATCATAGAATAGAGGACGATGATTGGGGGTCAGCCGGTAAAGGCTGGCCGCATTGACACGTTTTAGATTCAGCATTGTCATATCACCATACTTCAAAAGAGGTAACATTCTCACCTGTGCGTCCTTTGATTCGGTCGCGCATCTCCTGTTGGATTTGCTTAAGCAGCTCTTGTCTTTTCTGCTTGTGTTCTCTCATCCTCCGCCAGACTTCTTCCTTGACCAGCAGAGTTTTCTCTTTTGAGGATTGCGGATTCTGTTCCATAAAGCTTATGATATTTGATAAGACAAAGATAGAGAGTATTTTTCAAGATTGCTGTCTGTCTGATGCGAAAAGCGCGGATTGCATGAGTTTTCAAACTCTGTGAATCCGCGCGTTCTGTGTTGTTCAAACGCTCACTCGCTCAGCGTATATTCTCCCGCTTCTTCTGTCACTTGCCGTTGCAGTTCCTCTAACGTATATTCCTTGCCGCTGAATGTGACCGTGGCCACAGGCGGATCGAGGGTGACGGCGGCGTTGACACCTTCCAGTTTGTTCAGTGCTTTCTCTACGTGCATGCGGCAGTGCTGACACATCATGCCGCTTACTTTGAATTGCTTTTCCATTGTCTTTTCTTCTTTTTCAGGTTCAATTTTTATAGGGTTTTGTCCGGCAGTCCCATGGGGCTGTCTGGCTTCTGTTTCTGGACTTTTGTCCGGCACGGCCGGCTCTTCCTCGTCTGACAGCTTCTTGTTTCGGAGCCGCAGGCTGTTTGTCACCACACTGACGCTGCTGAACGCCATGGCCGCTCCTCCAATCATGGGGTTGAGCAGGAAACCGTTGATGGGGTAGAGCACGCCAGCGGCAATGGGCACACCTATTATATTATAGATAAAAGCCCAAAACAGATTCTGACGGATGGTGCGCACCGTCAGGCGGGAAAGCCGGAGCGCTTCCGGGATCTTGCCCAAATCGGAGGACATAAGTGTCATCTTCGCCACGTCCATGGCGATGTCGCTTCCGCTGCCCATGGCTATGCTCAGATCGGCTTGTGCCAAGGCTGCGCTGTCATTGATTCCGTCACCGGCCATGGCCACAATTTTTCCCTCCTGCTGCAACTGCTTGACGAAGGCGGCCTTATCCTGAGGCAATACCCCTGCCCGGCAGTGAGCGATGCCTGCCAGTCTGGCAATGGCTTGTGCGGTAGCTTCATTGTCGCCTGTCAGCAGATAGACATCGATGCCTTCGGCTTGTAAAGTGCGGATGGCTTTGACGGACGATGGCTTGATGCGGTCGGCAATGGCAATGACGGCCAGAACCTCTGTCTCGTTGGCAAACCAAACAAGGGTGTGCCCCTCAGCTTCCCAAGCTGATGACGCGTCTTGCAGGGAAGGGGCTATGGCCTTGCCTTCCATCAGGCGGCGGTTGCCCGCATAATAATCCTTTCCTTGCCAAATGCCTTTCACCCCTTGTCCGGTCAGGCTTTCGAAGCGATCCACATCTGATGTTTCATTGTCCTTCATCCTTAATTCTTCATTCAGCAGGATCGCTTCCGCCAACGGGTGTTCCGATCTCTTTTCCAGAGCCAGCAGGGCAGGGGCGCACTGCCGGGCCTTTTCGTTTGCCCAAAGGACATGTTGTACGCTGGGATGCCCTTCGGTCACGGTGCCTGTCTTGTCCAGCACCACCGCATTTACCTTGCGGGCTGTCTCCAGACTTTCGGCATCTTTGATCAGGATTCCCCGTTCTGCCCCTTTGCCGATGCCCACCATGATGGCTGTAGGTGTGGCCAGCCCCAAGGCACAGGGGCAGGCGATGATAAGCACCGTCACCAAGGCCAGCAGTCCGTGAGTAAATCCGTCCGATGTGTCCATTGTGATCCATAGGATAAAGGAGAGCAGGGCAATGCCCATGATTACAGGCACAAAGACGGCTGCGATATGGTCTGCCAGCTTCTGCACAGGGGCTTTTGAGCCTTGCGCATCCTGCACCAGATGGATGATCTTTGCCAATAGCGTATCCGTGCCTACCTTGTCCGCGCGGAAGCGGAAACTTCCTTTCTGATTGATGGTGCCGGCATAAACCTTCGCATCCTTGCGTTTGGCCACAGGCACCGGCTCGCCGCTCAGCATGCTTTCGTCCACGTAAGAGCTTCCGTCCGTCACCGTTCCGTCCACAGCGATACGCTCGCCTGGCTTTACGACAATCACATCCTTCGGGCGAATTTGTCCGATGCGCACTTCCTCCTCATGTCCTGCTGCGGACAGGCGGGTGACGGTTTTAGGCTGTAGCCCCATCAGTTTCTTGATGGCTTGCGAAGTGTTCCCTTTGGCCCGCTCTTCCAGCAGCCTTCCTAAGAGAATGAAAGCGATAATGACACTCGACGATTCGAAGTAGACATGCGGCGTAATGCCGCGCGAGAGCCAGAAGTCGGGGAAAAACAGATTGAATACACTAAAGAGATAAGCCACTCCTGTGCTGCTGGCCACCAGCGTATCCATGTTGGCCGATCTGTGTTTCAGCTGTTTCCATGCATTCACAAAGAAGCCGCGCCCCAGCCAGAAAACCACCGGCGTTGAAAGGATCCATGCGCTCCAGCCTGCCCACGGCCGGTCCATAAAGCCCATGCCGATCACGGCAATGGGAATGGCCAGCAAGATGGCTCCTATGGCGCGCCGTTTCAATGTTTCATATTTTCGGATATGAGCTTTTTCCGCTTCGTCTGCCGCATGCTCGTCGTTGGTGATGATCAGGTCATAGCCGGCTTCCTGCACGGCATGTCGCAAGATCTCAGGCGATGTCTGTGCGGGGTCATACTCTATTTGAGCCGTGGCTGCCGCATAGTTGACGGATGCCTGGCAGACTCCCGGCTGTTTGTTCAGAGTCTTGTCCACACGGGCGGCACAGGCGGCGCAGCTCATCCCCAGGACGGGGAAGGTTTCTTGTTGAATCTTCTTTCCCATAGGCTGTTTCTATATCATCAGTCTTGAAAATAGACCCGTTTCACCCGTGCCGACACACTGGTCAGCACCTCGTATGGAATGGTGTCCAGCGCATCGCTCAATACTGTGATTGGCAAATGGTCGCCGAATATCTCCACCGGATCTCCTTCTTTGCAGTCAATGTCTGTCACGTCAATCATGCATACATCCATGCAGATGTTGCCCACGTAGCGGGCCGGCTGTCCGTTCACCAGACAGTAAGCGTGATTGTTGCCCAAGTGGCGGTTCAAGCCGTCAGCATAGCCAATGGGTATGGCTGCTATGCGCGACGGACGGGTCAGATGTCCTTTGCGACTATAGCCCACAGTCTCGTCGGCGGGCACGTCGCGTATTTGCAGGATGGTCGTTTTCAGGGTGCTGACGTTGTGCAGGATGCTGTTGTCAAACGGATTGATGCCATACAGGCCGATGCCCAGCCGCACCATGTCATATTGTGCTTCAGAGAACCGTTCGATGCCGGCCGAGTTGCAGATATGCCGCAGTATCTTGTGCGGGAAAGCCGCTTGCAGTTGGGCCGAGGCCGTATCGAAAACTGCAATCTGATGCCGGGTGAACTCGTCAAACTGTGCGCCGTCGCTTCCCACAAGGTGTGAAAACACGGAGCGGACAATTACGGTATCCTGTCCCTGTAGCCGTTCGATGAGACGCGGCATGTCGGCTGGAGCAAAACCTAAGCGGTGCATGCCAGTGTCGATCTTGATGTGGATGGGAAAACGGGTGATCCCTTCCTTCTCTGCCTCTTTTATTAAAGCGTCGAGCAGATGGAAACTGTAGACTTCCGGCTCCAGCTTATAATCAAACAAAGTCTTGAAGGCCGTCATTTCCGGATTCATGATGAGTATGCTGGCCGTAATGCCTGCCTTGCGCAAGTCCGAGCCTTCGTCGGCTACAGCCACAGCCAGGTAGTCCACCCGATGCTCTTGCAAAGTCTTGGCTATTTCATAGGAGCCAGCTCCGTAAGCCGATGCTTTCACCATACACACCATTTTGGTTTCTGGCTTCAAGAAGCTGCGATAATGATTCAGGTTGGCCACCATGGCACCCAGGTTCACTTCCAAAATGGTTTCGTGTACCTTCTTTTCCAAGATTTCCGTCAACGCGTCAAATCCGAACTTTCGTGCTCCTTTGATCAGGATGATCTCATTTTCCAGGCAGAGCTCCCGTTGCTCAATGGCTTTGACCAGTGAGGCTGTGTCGGGATAGAACGCCTTCTCCATGCCGAAACGTCCGGTACAAAGCGCGATTTCCGTGCCCACCCCGATGATGCGGTCTATGCCTCTTCCGTTGACCAGCTGTCCCACTTGCCGGTAAAGCGCCGAGTTGCTTTGTCCTGTTTCCAGTATGTCGGACAGGATCAGCGTGCGTTTCATGCCCTGTTTCCCTTGGGCGCGCCGTTCGAGGAAGTCTAGGGCTATGTCCAGAGAGGCCAGGTCACTGTTGTAGCTGTCGTTGATGAGCAGGCATCCGTTCTTCCCTTCTTTCACTTCCAGACGCATCGCCACCGGCTCCAGCCGTGCCATGCGTTCGCTGATGTCTTGAGAGCTCATCACCAGGTAGAGACAGACGGCCAGGCAGTTCAGCGAGTTTTCAATGGAAGCGTCGTCCACAAAAGGCAGGGTATAGCTGTTGTCCATGTCTAAGTAGCGGTAGCTCACCACAGTGCTGTCCGTCCCTTTCTCTATCTTGCTGATGTAGAGCGGGCGATCCATGTCTTTCCGGCTCCAGGCAATCTCCCGTGCCGGCAGAAGCGACTTGGCCACACAACTGCTGACAAACTCATCGTCGCCGTTATAGATGATGACATCGCAGCCTTTGAACAGGCTTAACTTTTCCTGACATTTGTCCTGCATGGAAGAGAAGTTTTCCTGATGGGCTCCGCCGATATTGGTCAGTATCCCAATGGTGGGCTTGATTATGGCTTCCAAAGCACGCATCTCTCCCGGTTCAGAAATGCCCGCCTCAAACACGCCGATCTCTGAAGTCTCATTCATCTGCCACACCGACAGGGGCACTCCTATCTGTGAATTATAACTGCGCGGAGAGCGTGCCACGATGCGGTCCGGACTCAGCAGCTGGTGCAGCCATTCCTTCACCACTGTCTTGCCGTTGCTGCCGGTTATGCCTATCACTGGAATCTTGAATTGTGCCCGATGCAGTTCTGCCAGTTTCTGCAACGCCTTCAGCGGATTGCCTGTCACCAGATAGTTGGCATCTGAAGCAGGAACCAGCTCTTTCTGTTTCATTTCCATATAGCTGGCCTCGCTCACCACAAAGTTTCTCACGCCCCTTGCATAAAGGTCGGGGATGTAGTGCGCTCCGTCATTACGTTTGGTCGGCAAGGCGAAAAACAAGGTCTCTTCGGGAAAACTCAGCGAACGGCTGTCTGTCAACAGCCAGTCTATAGTGGCGGGCGCATCCCCAATGCGCCTGGCACCTATCATTTCACAAATGCATTCAATCGTGTACGACATAGTTCTCTTTCTTTTTCAAAGTCTAAGTACGGATATTTTTCGTTTAGTTGGTCTATTTTTAACACTATTTGTTCTAAAAAACGTTTGTACTCCTCCGATTGGGGCCGGAATGGCTTGTGTTCCAGTCCCCGGTTGATGTGCAGACACTCATTCGCGAGCAGCCGGGTCTCAGAGGTGAAGCAGGCTTTCTGCCAGCATTCCCACACATATTCCACAGCCATGGCCGACGGATGGGTCAGGTCGTCGGCATAAAAGCGGTAGTCACGCAGTTCATCCATCAGCAGCTCATAAGCAGGGAAATAGCACACATGTCCGGCAAACTGTTTCTGTAGCTCGTCGGCGGCCAGCAGGAGTGTGGCTTTGCTCAACTGGTTGGCATGCAACCCGTCGCGCAGATGGCGGATGGGGCTGACGGTGAGCGTCACTTTCAGGGAAGGACGCCGGGTCAGCAGGCGTGTCAGCAGGGGGCGGTAGGCATCCACGATTTCCGATACCGACAATCTGCCGCGCAGAAAAGTGCTTTCCGGCAGCTTGTGGCAATTGCCAACGATGCGTCCGTCTGATCGGTTCCGGTAGACGTATGCGCTGCCCCAAGTGAGCATCAGCACATCCAGCATCTCCCATAACCGACGGGCTTGTCTCAGCCGCCGGTTGATATGATCCACCGTCTCACTGGCTGTGGATGCGGAAAAGTCGCTGTGATGCATAGGGCTGTGCCAGAGGAAACGGTGTTGGTACAGGTCTGTTTCGGCATATTCCTTGCCCGCATCGATTTCCTCCAAGGCGGTGACGATGGAAAGCGGATTGTAAAGCACGCCGTAAGGATTGACATCACAAGTGAATTTAGCTTCCTTCAAGCGTGTCCCGATGTGGGTGGCAAAGCACGACCCCATCAGCAAGGTCTGGTCCCGATGAGTCAGCTGCGGCAAATCGGATGGCAGGATAACGGGGGTATATAGTTCCATGAAAAAACTGTTGGCTATTGGCTCCAATAAAAAAGCCTTCCTTTTTGGGGAAGGAAGGCTCGTGTTGTAAAAACAGAATATTTTTCCGTAACAATCAGTCGATGTTGGGGTTGATGCTGTGCCATTCGCTGACAGGAGGCAACACGCCCATTTCGATGACTTCGTCACGCAGCTTGCAGAGGTGTCCGTAGCTCTTCTTCAGGTCTTCCATTTCTTCGGGAGTACCTACAACTTCCTCGTAAGCGCAACCGTTCTTCGTGATAGTAACTTCCATAGCCATCATGATGTGGTCGAAGCCTTGGAATGAGCAGTAACGGCCTGCAGGCCAGCTGAAAGGCTTACCGCCCATAGCAGCAGCGATCATTTCAACAGATACGTAAGCCGGGCTTTGGAAAGAGGAGCGGCCGCGCAGAGCGATGATGTTGGAACCGCCCTTGATAACCTTCTGTTGGATTTCTGCCCATTGTTCCTTCGTCAGTTCGGGAGTGCCGATGATGTCGAGCAACGGTTTGCCGTCTACCTTGGCTGTAGAAGCGAATACGGCCATCTGTTCGCCGTGGCCGCCGTATGTGCGGCAGTTTTCTACCTTGTCCGGAGAGATGTGGAAATGTTTGGCCAGTTCGCTGCGCAGGCGGGTGCTGTCCAAGCCGGCCAGTGTGGTTACCTGAGAAGGCTTCAAGCCAGAATACAGCAGTGTGATCAGACCGGTGATGTCAGCCGGGTTGAAGATAACGACTACATGCTTCACATCGGGGCAATATGCTTTTACGTTCTTACCGAACTCTTCTGCAATGGCAGCGTTGCCTTTCAGCAGGTCTTCACGGGTCATGCCTGCCTTACGGGCTGCACCGCCGGAAGATATAACGTATTTAGCTCCTGTCAGGGCTTCTTTCACGTCAGAGGTGAAAGTCAGATTGACGCCTTCGAAACCGCAGTGATACATTTCTTCTGCTACACCTTCCAGACCCGGAGCGTACGGGTCGTACAAACAGATGTTGGGGGTAAGGCGCATCATGATGGCTGTTTGTGCCATGTTGGAACCGATCATACCGGCAGCGCCTACGATGGTCAATTTGTCATTTGTTAAGAATTCCATAATCTTAATATGTTTAAAGGTGAATAATGAATATGCATATTTTGTTGTATGCCTCTTTTTTCGTGCTGCAAAGATAGTTTATTTTCCGTTGACTTGTGCATGACGGAAGAGGTATCTTTTAGAAATTGAGTTAATTTAAATATTCGCGCCTTTTTGCATGAAAAAGGTGAAAGCAGATTTTGCACGGCTTAAGCTTTACATTATCTTTGCAGCGTGATTATGAGTGATTGGCGGATAGTATGAGTGTGTCTGCATATCTGGCTCCTTCACTCTTTCAACTCTTCTTAAAGCTTTAAAATGATTATGGGCATACAATTAGGGAAATTCAATACATTGAAGGTCGTGAAACGAGTGGATTTCGGACTTTATTTAGACGGCGGGGACGACGGAGAGATCCTGTTGCCAAACCGTTATGTGCCGCAGGGGTGCCAGCCGGGTGACGAACTGAGAGTGTTCATATACTTAGATAATGAGGAGCGGCTGGTGGCTACCACCCAGACCCCCTTGGCACAGGTGGGTGAGTTCGCCTGTCTGGAAGTGGCATGGGTAAACCAATATGGAGCCTTCTTGAACTGGGGATTGATGAAAGATCTTTTTGTCCCTTTCCGGGAGCAGAAGGAAAAAATGGCAGTGGGCAAGCGGTATGTGGTCTATGTGCATCTGGACGATGAGAGCTACCGCATTGTCGCTTCGGCCAAAGTGGAGCGCTATCTTTCCAAAGGTCGTGCGCCTTACCAGCCTGGAGAGGAAGTCCGTATCCTGGTGTGGCAAAAAACAGATCTGGGCTTTAAGGCCATTGTCGAGAACAGCTATGGCGGATTGCTCTATCAGGACGAAGTGTTCCGCACGATCCGGAAAGGCGATGTGCTGACTGCCTACATCAGGCAGGTGCGTGAGGACGGAAAGATCGACTTGACGCTCCAGCGGACGGGATTTGCCAAAGTGGAAGACTTTGCGGCTACGCTGTTGCGCCACATCCAGCAACATGGCGGACAGATAGCCATGAACGACAAAACACCGGCAGAAGACATTTATGCCACTTTCGGTGTGAGCAAAAAGACCTTTAAGAAGGCTGTGGGAGATCTGTACAAGAAAAGGCTTATCCTGCTGGAAGGCAACGGCATCTGTCTGACAGAAGAGAATGAGGACTGACATGTCGCAAGGAAAACTCCGCTCGCGGATAGGGAAACTCCTACCGACAGATAGAGAGATTACAAAGAATGGGGGAATTTATTCCCCTATTTTTGTGGCGGAACAGTTTAACAATACGATTATGAAACGAACATTTTTAACTTGGATGCTTTGCGTGACAAGCCTGCTGTCGGGATATGCCGCAACAAAGTCACGGGCGGATCTGCGCGTGGAAAGCCGTTTTCTGACTGATAAGATGGCATACGAGCTGAATCTCTCCACCAGTCAGTGTAACGATGTGTTTGAGATTAACTATGACTTCCTTTGCGGAGTCAGCGGGCTGATGGAACTGGCCATTGTCGGCAACGAAAGTGCCGTGGACCGTTATTACATGTATCTGGACATGCGAAACGATGACTTGCGCTGGGTGCTGAGCAGCAGGCAATACAACCGTTTCATGCAGACCGAATACTTTTTCCGTCCCATCTACGTGAACGCCGGACGGTGGGCCTTGAGGGTCTGCGTGATCTATACCAACCACAATCATTTCTATTTTCCCCGTCCGCATCATTACCTTACCTACCGGGGCAAACACTGGAGAACTCATCATCGTGACGTAAGCTTCTACAAAGGGCGCCACAACCTGACACACTTTGCCGGATCCTACCGCATCCGTGGCAGCAAAAACTTCCGCGACCGGTGGCATGCGGATTTCGGCAAGCGACCCGCACACCCTTCCCGCCGTCCTTCCCCTCCTGCCGGACGGCCTCATAAACCTTCCGTGTCTCCCCATCCCGGAAAGCCTGATAAACCAGACAAGCCAGGCCGTCCGTCTCACGGACAAGTCCGTCCTGCCAGACCGTCACGTCCTCAAGGAACGGAACGTCCGGGCAGGGAAGTCCGCCCCTCCCGTCGTCCGGAACAATCCCGTAAAGCCGAGCCGCAAAGAAGAGGGGGGCAAGAGGAGAGGAGGCAGACCTTCCGCACCTAAGTGCCCCTCCTTGATGGCAAGGTGCCTTCTTGGGGAGCCTTATTTCACGCTACCGCCGCCGGTAGCGTTTTTTTATTTCCTTTCCCCATCCGTTCCGTCAGATGTTAAATATCGCTCCACATGCATGCGAATCCTTTACATTTTCATATCTTAGGCGGAGAATTGTGTAAACAATCCGACAACCTTAAGGACATGGCGCATGACGAGTGGACAGTTTAAAGAAAAGAGACGGATCGGCCTCAGGAAAATCCGGGACACGGCATAAGGACGAAAAAACGCCGTTACTTCGCAGGTAACGGCGTTAAAACAGGCACAAATATAGATGTTTTTTTCATATTGTGCAAAGGATTGCAACTTTTTTCATCTTTTGACTAAAAAAATCGATAAAAAACTCCCGAATACTGATGATGGAAGAAAAAAAACTGCTTTCATTCCTGGATGAGACCATCCGGGAATACCGTTCCGCCGGCCGTTGGGGGACCGCCCATGTCTATCAGAGCGCACGGAACTCGTTTTCCCTATATAATAAAGGTGTGGACCTCCCTTTCCGCGAGCTGACCCCCTCGCTGCTGCTCCAATACCAGCGGCACCTGCTGGGCCGCTCGCTGCGGCAGAACACCGTGGCCACCTACATGAAGGTGCTCAAGGCCGTCTACAACCGCGCCGTCGATGAGGGTGCCGCGCCGTTCATCCCCCGCCTGTTCAAGGGCGTGCGCACCTCGCCCGTGGCCGAGAGGAGGCGCGCGCTGGATGCCGGGGCGATGGGGCGCATCCTCAAGGAAAGCCGCAGCCGGCCCTCCGGCCAAGGCAAGGGCGGGCGTGAGACACATCTGGCCTGCATGGCCTTCGCCCTGATGTTCCTGCTGCGGGGCATTCCCTTCGCCGACCTGATCCACCTGCGCAAGTCAGACCTGCGGGGAGACATCATCACCTACTGCCGCCTGAAGACCGGCCGGCCGATGAGCGTGCGGCTCACTTCCGAGGCCAGGGACCTGCTGTGCCGCCTGCAGGCGGGAAGCGACCCCTCGTCTCCCTATCTGCTGCCCGTGCTCACCCTCCCCGCCGGCACTGGGGAGGCCTACCGGGAATACCAGGCCGCCCTCCGCCGCTTCAACAGGCGGTTGAAACCTCTGGGCGAGGCGTGCGGGACGTGCAGTCCGCTGAGCAGCTACGCCGCGCGCCACACCTGGGCTACCCTGGCCTACCACTGCGAGGTGCATCCGGGCGTGATCTCGGAAGCCATGGGACACTCGTCCATCACCGTCACGGAGACATACCTCAAGCCTTTCAGCGACAGGCGGATCGACCTCGCCAACCGGCAGGTGATAGACTTCGTGAAGGCGTCGGCCTCCGCCGGATAGGACCGTCCGCCCCGGGTGCGGCGGCACACCGCGACATCCCTGCCGGACAAAGACACTTCCCCGCCGGGGAGGGGACAGCTGAAAAAGCCTGCCTCTCCGGCAAGCCCCCCTATTGCCCCGCCGCAGTGGAAGCTCCGGCAACGGCCCGAAAAATCCCGTTCCCCCTCTCCCGCTTCCGCAAAACCGGATAAAAGAATGGAAAATCCCTGCCATCCGGGCCGTCCGGCTCCGGAAGCCCTTGCCGTTACCTGCGAAGTAACGGAAAAGCGCGCGAAGATATAACTTATAAACTATAATACAAAAAACAGAAAAAGAAGGGAATGATAAAATAGTCAACAGACAGCGTTAAACCGCAAAAGCAAGTATGAGTATGGCAAATGAGAAATCTTTATTTCCAATTTTTTAATTTATAAATTAAAATCTTTAAGTATGAACAAAAAGTATCT
>CALUOU010000083.1 GCA_944322335.1 uncultured Bacteroides sp. | reverse complement strand
CGGTAGAGGGTGGTCAGTCCTATTTTCAGCAGACGGGCTGCCTCGGTCTTGTTTCCCTTCGTGTAGTTCAGCACCCGCGCGATGTGCCGACGTTCCATGGCAGAAAGCTCAAAGTCGCCCGCTGCAGGCTGTCCGTCCGCTCCCTGCTGCATGTCGAGCGGCAGGTCCTGCACATCCAGGCTGTCTCCCTCACAGACGATGAGGCTCCGCTCAATCACATTGCGCAGCTCACGAATGTTTCCCTTCCACGGCTGCTGCTCCAAGGCATGGAGAAAGGCAGGGGTCATGGCATTGACCGGATGTCCGCCTTGCCGGGAAAGCTGTTTCACAAAAGCCCGCGCAAGCAAAGGCACATCCCCCACCCGCTCGCGCAAGGGAGGCAGGGATACCTGAAAGACGGAAAGGCGATAGAAGAGGTCTTCGCGGAAACGTCCGGCGGCAATCTCTTCGCTGAGGTTGCGGTTGGTGGCAGCGATGAAGCGCACATTGACACGGGTGGGCTTGGTGTCTCCCACCTTGATGTATTCCCCCGTCTCCAGAATGCGCAGGAGCTTGGCCTGAAGCTCAAACGCCATCTCGCCTATTTCGTCCAAGAAGAGAGTCCCATGGTCAGCCTCTTCCAGCAATCCTTTCTTGTCTTTCAAAGCTCCCGTGAAAGAGCCGGCCCTGTGTCCGAACATCTCGCTCTCCAGCAGCTCCTTGCTGAACGTGGAACAGTTGACCGCCACAAAATGTTGCTTGGCCCGCTTGCTGCCATAGTGGATGGCTTGGGCAAAGATTTCCTTGCCGGTGCCTGTCTCGCCGGTCAGCAGCACAGGCACATCGGTGGCGGCCACCTTGCGTGCCAAAGCCACGGCCTGTCTCAACGCCGCCGATTCGCCCAAGATGGAATCGAACGAGTAAGGAGCATGCACACGGGGTGTCTGCTCCCCGTCTGCCTGTCGCAAGGCTTTTTCCATGGCCTGGCTCACCAGGGGGATGATGCGGTTGTTGTCGTCGCCCTTGGTGATGTAGTCGAAAGCGCCGTTTTTGATGGCCTGCACCCCGTCGGCAATGTTCCCATGGGCAGTCAGCAAAATGATTTCCACAGACGGAAACGCTTTCCTGATGGCGCACACCAGCTCTACCCCATTTCCGTCGGGCAGAAACACATCGCATAGCGCCACGTTCGGCTCCTGGCGCTCCAGTACACGGAGAGCGGCCTGGCAATCGCCCGCCTGACACACCTCATATCCTTCCAGTTCGAGCATCCTCGCCAACAGACTGCGGATCTGCTCCTCATCGTCTACAATCAGTACTTTCCCCTTCGTTTCCATTTTTATCTATGCTTTTTAGCGGACCAACTCATCAGCTGAACTTAAGTTTATGCAAAAGTATGGATAAAAGTTGATATAAGCTACGTTTTTTTCTCTACTTTTGCCGTTATCAATTTCTAAACAATGACACTGTTATGATTCAACCAGTTTATTCTCCTGCGCCTGACCGTTATGAAAACGGCATGAAGTATCGCCGTTGCGGACGAAGCGGCATCTTGCTTCCGGAAATCTCCCTGGGTTTCTGGCATAACTTCGGAGATGTGAATGCCTTTGCCAACGCACAGGCCATCGCCCATTATGCTTTCGACCACGGCATCGTACATTTTGACTTGGCCAACAACTACGGCCCCTCTGACGGATCGGCAGAAGAGACGTTCGGACAACTCATGAAGAAGTCTTTCCTGCCCTATCGCGACGAGCTCTTCATCTCCACCAAAGCCGGGCATGAGATGTGGCCAGGCCCGTATGGCAATTGGGGATCCCGCAAATCGCTGATGAACAGTCTCGACCAAAGCCTGAGACGCATGAATCTGGACTATGTGGACATCTTCTATTCCCATCGCTACGATCCGGAAACGCCCTTGGAGGAGACCCTGCAAACCCTGGCGGACATTGTGAGGCAAGGAAAAGCCTTGTATGTGGGCTTATCCAAATATCCGGCTGACAAAGCGGCCTTCGCCTACCAATACCTGGAAGAAAGAGACGTGCACTGCCTGCTCTATCAGGGACGCTACAACCTGTTCTGCCGCGAACCGGAAGAGAAAGGCATCTTGCGACAAGCTCAAGCCAATGGCACAGGCTTCATCGCTTTCTCGCCTCTGGCGCAAGGCTTGCTGACCAGCCGCTACCTGAACGGCATTCCTGAAGACTCACGCATGGCTCAAGGCAGATTCCTGAAGAAAGAAGCCCTGACCGAAGAAACCTTGCGGCGCATCCAAGCCCTCAACCGGCTGGCCGCCCGACGCGGACAGACGCTGGCCGAAATGGCTCTGGCCTGGCTGCTGAAAGACGGGCAGGTCACATCGGTCATCGCAGGCGCCAGCTCTGTGACACAACTGGCTGACAACCTGAAGGCGCTGGACAACACCTCTTTCTCGGAAGAAGAACTGAAAGAGATCGAAACCGTGAGCAAGGGCAGCCAACGGGAAGGCTAAGGCAACTCACCCCCTACGGTCTCTTCTTTATAAAGCACTTCCTGAATGCGGGTGCGTATATCCAGCTTCATCAGCTTGTTGTTCCACGGATCCGGATAAATGCGGTTGCACAAAAAGACATACACCCATCCATTGTCCGGATCCACCCATGCGCAAGCGCCTGTAAAGCCCGTATGCCCATACACCGTTTCCGGAGCCGAAGGCGCACAGGGACTGTTGTCCGGATTGGACACGTCCGGTTTGTCAAAGCCCAGTCCCCGACGGCTTTTACCGGAAACGGTGGTGGTGAACAGCCTTACCGTCTCTTCACTCAGGTACCGGTGTCCTTTCCATACCCCACCATTGAGCAGCATCTGACAGATCTGAGCCACCTCTTCTGCCGTGGAAAACAATCCCGCATTGCCAGCCACTCCTCCCAAGAAAGCTGCGGTCTCATCGTGTACCACTCCCTGCAACACCGTTTTTCTCAGGAAAAGATCCACCGAAGAAGGGATGATATCCTCTCGCCTGCTCCTCCGCAAAGGATGAAATCCGGTGTGCTTCAGCCCCATCGGACCGTAAAACTCTTGCTCCAGGAAACGGTCCAAGGGCAGGCCGCTACGTTCCTCGATGAGCTGCTGCAAGAACAGGAAACCCACACAGCTGTAACGGTAACGGCGGGTACGCAAAGGCGCATCGGCAATGGCTTGCATGCAACTGTCCTTGAAAGAGCGATGCATCCACAGAGAGTCTGTCACCTGCAAAGGGTAAGTGGCAGAAGAGTCTCGCGCCGTCAGCCCCTCTTTGAAGCGGAAGTTAGGATTGGCCCATGTTTTCTGCCCGATGCGCACAGAATGCTGTTTGTCCCGACGGGTCTTGAACAGAGCATCCCCATAGCTTTCCTCATCGATGGCTTTCTGATAGAACAAGATCGTAGAAGGCAGTCCGGATTCGTGCAGCAAAAGCTCGCGCACCGTGATGTTCCGCTTATCGGTCCCTTTCAGGTAAGGCAAATAGTCGGAAATCCGATCGGCCAGGCTGACGCGTCCTTGGTCATAAAGCTTCATCAATGCCAACAGGGTAGCCGTGGTCTTGGTCAACGAAGCGATGTCATAGACATCCGTAGGAGACACGGAACGCACCGGACAATCCCTTCTTCCCTCATCGGGCCATACATTGGTGCCGAAAGTCCGGTCATACACCGTGGCTCCATCTTTCAAGATCACAATCTGACAGCCAGGATATGCCCCTTTCCGAATACCTTCCCAAGCAATCGTATCTATTTCGGCAAACGCCCCAGCCTCCATTCCATAGTCTTCAGGCAAAGCGTATGGAGGATCCTGCGGCATCAGCGTAACGCCATCACCTGCCTTCAGCAGCGAACCTATGCTGGTGGACAAACGCCCGTCTGCCCCAGCCTCGCCGCATACCACCTTGGCTACGTGCCGCTGCACATCGGTGCGTGTGGAATGGGCCAGGATCACCGTGCCAGACCGTTTCACTGCCATCGGCAAGGAAGCGACATGTTTTTGTGGCACAAAGAAAAGACTGGCCATAGGTGCCTTAGGCGCAAAAGTATCAAAGAAAGAGCGATATGCGCCTAACTTCTGCTCGCTGACGCAAACCAAAATACGCGGATAGCCGGAAAGCTTCTCCTGCAACTGCTTTCGCGCCCCTACAGACAGCCCCGGCTGCAGGCGGAAAACAGCCGGACGGACACGGCCGGACAATTGGTGCAAGAAGGGCCGCAGCACTGCGGTATCGCCAACGCTCAACACAGCCACCTCTTTTACAACGGGAGGCAAAGGCAAGACACCCGCTCCCCGGTTGACCGCCGTCACAGCAGCCAAGTTCAGTCGGCTGATAAGCTGTTCCGATTCAGGGGTATGCAGCCTGTTGTCCAGGCCAGAAAGCCGGATATAGGGCTTGCTGGCCAAGCCCAACGCATATTTATAAGTCAACACCTTCCGGCATTTGGCATCCAACGAATCGCGCGGCCACTCGCCCCGTTTGACAGCCTTCACCACAGCAGCCATTTCTTCCTTAAGACCGGGCGGCACCAACAATACATCGTTGCCAGCCTGTAATGCCCGCAAGCACAACGTCCCGCGCCGTCCCGCGCCTCTCATGGTCAACGCATCAGTAAAGACCAGCCCACAGTAACCCATCTCCTCTCTCAACAAGCCATTCACCACCGCAGGCGAAAGTGATGCGGGCACACCAGCCTTAGGCTCCAGTACCGGCACCTCCAGATGCCCCACCATTATGCTGCCCAGCCCGGCATCAATCACATGCCGGAAAGGCACTAATTCAAGGCTGTCCAGACGCGTCCGGGTGAAAGGCAAGGATGGCAAAGCTTTGTGAGAATCCACTTCCGTATCGCCATGTCCGGGAAAATGTTTGCTGACAGCCAAAACCCCTCCGGCCTCCAAGCCCCTGGCGTACGCTACAACCTTCCGCGCCACATTCTCCGGATCTTCCCCAAAAGAACGATAATTTATCACCGGATTGCGGGGGTTATTATCCACATCGGCCACTGGAGCGAAATTGACCTGCGCCCCCATTTCCCGGCATTGCCGCGCCATTTCCCGTCCGTATTCATACAGCAGGCTGTCGTGGCTGATGCAGCCCAGCACCCGGTTCTTAGGGAAAGAAGGAGTGCCGCGCAAGCGCATAGCAAGCCCCCATTCTCCATCAAACGTAATCATCAGCGGCAGCCGGGCCATTTGTTGGGCTTCATTGGTCAGGGCGACTTGATCCTCCACACGTCCGCCCGAAAACAACAGTCCTCCCACTTTATAGTCTTTCACCACCTTCCGCAACAAGGCTTTGTTGGCCTTGTCCTGCACAGGCGCTATTGTATAGACAAAGAGCTGGCCTATGCGCTCCTCCAAAGTCAGCCCGTTCATCACAGAATCCACCCACCGCCGGCAACGTTCATCGTTCAGGTAAGGGCGGACCAATTCCGGCATCCCCGAATGGCTCGGTTCGGGCGGCACCAAACAGCGGCGGGCATCTACTACGGTCTGTCCGCAGCAGCCCAACCATAAAGCAACAAGTATTATCAGGCGGCGCATCTTTCCTTCCAATTGTTTATAGTGAAACAGTATTGATTCGCAAACTATTTTCGTTTGGCTATAAGTGACCGGCAGACAAGGCTTTGACGGACAAGGGGAACAAGGCTTGAACTTCCTATGTTCCATGCCTTGTCCCCTCGTTTCTTGTCTCCTCGTCCCCTTCTCATCAACGACCTAATCCTCCAAGCTCTGGTAAATCAGCTCTTGAATCTTCTTGCTGATTTTCATGTCTGCCAGCTTCGTATTCCACACATCCGGACACAGACGGTTGCTCAGAAACACATAGACCAGCTCATTATCCGGATCAGCCCAAACAGCAGTGCCCGTAAAACCTGCATAACCGTAAACAGAAGCAGGTACGGATGCCGCACACGGACTGCGCAACACGTTTGAAACGTCCGGCCGGTCAAAGCCAAGCCCTTGCCGGTCAACGGCCGATCTCTCAGAGGTAAACAAACGGCAGGTGGCCTCGCTCAGGAAACGCTTTCCGTTCCACTCTCCCCCGTTGAGCAACATCTGAAAGACTTTGCCCACTTCAGTCGCCGTGGAAAACAGCCCCGCATTGCCAGCCACTCCTCCCAGACAAGCAGCCGCCTCATTGTGAACATAGCCGCAAAGATCTTGCTGACGCAGAAAGTCATTGAAAGCTGTAGGCATAATCTCATCCTTGCCGAACTTGGACAACGGACGGAACTGAGTGCGCAGCAAGCCCATGGGGGCATAGAACTCTCTGGCCACATACAAGTCAAAAGGAAGCCCGGCCAGCTTCTCCACAATCTGCTGCAGCAAGATAAAGCCGGGATCGCTGTCCACATAACGCCTGCCGCCCAGCTCACTCTTGGCAATGGACTGCAGCAGGGTGTTCTTGAAACTCTTGTTCAGCCACAAGCCTTCAGCCATTTGCATGGTATGGGCGGATGTTTCTTGAGAAGAGACCAGCCCTTTCTTAAAGGCAAAGTCGGAACAGAAATAACTATGTTCGCTGATGCGTGTCTTATGCCACTCGTCTACCCAACTTTGCGCATAGGGGCCGTGTACCGAACGGGGATCAATGGCATCCATATAAAACCGGATGTGAGGAGCCAGTCCGGCCTCGTTCAGCAGCAGGTCGCGCACGGTAATGTCTTGCTTGTCAGTCCGGCGCAATACTGGCAGATAAGCAGAGGCTTTGTCGTCCAGCTTCAGTCTGCCTTCATCATACAGTTTCATGACGGCCAGAACGGTAGCCATAGGCTTGGTCAGATCTGCCAAGTCAAACAAATCGGTAGAGCGGACAGCCGTTGTGTCCAACGTGGAATGAGTGCCGAAACCTTCATCGTACACCGCCTGCCCGTTTTTCATAACCAGCACCCGGCAGCCTGGATAGGCGGCCTCGTCCACACCCTTTTGCGCCCAATCATCCACCTTACGCAAGATATAAGACTTCATGCCGTAATCTTCCGGAATCAGTCTGCCCGGTTTCATGCCCGGCCGGATGTCACAGCCTGTTCCTGCCGAAAATGTCTGGCCAACGCCCATTGCCAGCCGTCCGTTGGCCGAAGCCTTGGCGAACAACACATCCGCCACATATTTCTGCAAGCCGGGATCAGCTGAATGAGCCAATACCAAAGCACTCGAACGGGCCACAGCCGGTTCCAATGCCAAAAGCGGATATTGGGGAGCAAACATCACATATACCACTGGAGCCTGCACTCGCAGCTTCAGCAGAAAGTCTATTGCCGACTGTCTCAAAAAAGCATACCCTCCTGTCTCCGTAATGTTGACAATCAAGCGGCGGAAGGACTGCAGACGGTCAGCCATCGCCGCACAAGTGGCCTCATCGGCATCGCCAGCCAGCTGCAAGGAGATGACCTCACCGGCCTGTTGCCTTAAAGCGGCCACAAAGGCGGAGTCTCTCCCAGCCTCTCCAACGCTCAACACTCCGATGCCTCCTTCAACTGGTGTCAGAGGAAGGATATCGAAATAATTGGAAACCACAGTCACTGCCGACTGTTTCAGTTTCTCGGCCAGAGCTTGCGCCGCTTCCGAACGGATGCGATAGCTCATGCCGCTGACCTGCAAAGGAGCTTGCGCGCTCCGCAGCCCCACCCAATATTTATAAGCCAATACCCTGCGGCATTTTTCGTCCAACTCCGCAGCCGACAGCTTGCCGCTCTCAAGATCCGCTTGCAATTTAGCCAGTTCTGATTGGGCGTTGCGCGTCACGACTATGTCTTCCAGCCAAGGGCCTTCACCAGCCTCAGCCGGCACTAAGCAACTGTCCGCCATGCCTAATTCACGATACTCGCGTTGCGCCTCCTGCTCAAAGGCAGCCCGCAAGGAAGCGTCTGCTATGCACTGCATGGCTTCGTCTGTAGGGAACACCGGAGCATCCGACAGCCCGTCGGCCAACCGCTTCCCGGCAGGCAGCACCATGACGGGAATACGGGCGTCCTTTTGAGCCAGATTGGTCAGAATGGCTTGTTCTTCCGCAGTGCCGCCTCGGAACTGCAGTCCACCTATGTGTCGTTTCTTAACCAGGTCACGTACCAGCCTTTTGGTCTGACGATCGGCTTGAGCGGGAAACACAGCGACCACCAGCTGCCCCATCTTATCTTCCTGGCTCATCTGGGCAAACACAGAATCCACCCACTGCTTGCAACGGCTGTCTGCTTCTATAGAAAACGGGGCTGCCATAGCCTGCACAACCGAGGCCACAGCCATTCCCAAAAACAAAGTTATCCTCCCAAGGAGGGAACATCTTTTCATCATAAAGTCTGCTATTTTTTATGGTAACTATTAATACTTCCGTTTCGTGAATAATTATAATCTGCCGTCATCCTCACTCTTCCTCCACAGTCAGTGTCAAGACACCTACATACGCACCATTCCGGCCTACATGCATGATAGGAACCGGCTTTCCTTCCGCATTCTGATAAGATGCCGGTTGTTGCATGTCGGTATGAGTATGTCCGCCTAAGATCAAATCAATTCCGCTGGTGACTCCCACCAGGTTGTTGTCATACATATCCGAAGGGGGTGCTCCAGGTATGAAGCCCAAGTGTGAAAGGCAAATCACCACATCGCACGCTTCTTCCTCCCGTAATTGGCGCACCGTCTCTTTGGCCGCCTCAACCGGATTCTTATACACCACTCCTTCACACTTGTCTGCCTGCACCAGCCCCTCCAACTTGGGTCCCAATCCGAAAATGCCGATGCGCACCCCATCGCGCACCAACACGACGTATGGCTTGACCAGTCCTTCGAGCACCGTGCCTGTCACATCATAATTAGCGCATACCACGGGAAACTCGGCCATGCGGAAAAGACGTGCCATGTTTTCCATGCCGAAGTCAAACTCATGGTTGCCGATGGTCATGGCATCATACTTCATCAGATTCATAGCCTTGATTTCAACCTCACCTTTATACATATTATAATAAGGTGTTCCCTGTGAGATGTCCCCACAGTCCAGCAGAAGCGCATCGGGATGCTGGCGGCGGTACTCTTCCACAAATGAGGCGCGGCGCACCACTCCACCCAAACCGACAGCCGGATCGGCCGCAGCATCGACCGGCTCAATACGGCTGTGAGTGTCACTTGTCTGCAACACATGCAATTGCTTGGCACTTTGTGCAAAAACTACATTCAACAGTCCAAAGACCAAGAAAACAGTTATATAAAATCGTTTCATAAATACATTTATTTAAGCATTCATCATTGCCATTGTTATCGGTCTATTGTTATTCTTCCTTCTATGCGTGAAGTGAGCGCATGCCCGGCAGCTGTCTGCTTTTCCACATAGTCAAAAAACAAATTGCGCAACGTGGCGCCCGGCGGACATTCCCGCTTTTCAGCCTGGATCAAGGCAGTCAGACCATCGTTGCCGTCAGCCAGATAATCGATAGTGGCCACCGTGTACAGCCGGTCTTCTTCCACCGCCTTTCCTCCGATGGCAGCATCCAGCAGACGGCCATCTGAAGACAGCGACAGCCTGACTCCGCTTACTCCTTCTCCGCCCCGTGCGGCTATGTTCTCAAACAGCTGTTTCATGTGCGTTCCTTTCAAGGTCAATACACACAATGAATTTTCAAACGGAAGAATTTCATAGATCTCCCCACACGTAATCGCACCTTGCGTCAGGACACTCCGCAAGCCCCCCATGTTGACCAGCCCCATGTCTATCGCCTGCCCGGTCACCTGTCCGGCCGCTTCACGCAACACATCAGCCACCAGATTGGACAACAGGCTCTCCGGACGTTCCACACCCATCGACATATCGGCTGTGCCCACTACCCGGCTCATGATGCTGTCTATCTTCGTCCGATAGGAAGCTACCAGTTCCACCATTTCCTCACTGGGTTTCTCATCCCAAACAGAATCCATCGCGACTCTACTTCCTTCCACCTTAACTACTTCATAACCAGGCCGACAAGAAACCAGAGAAAGAGCTATGCACAACAAAGCTCCCCATAAGTTTTTCGTTTTCATTTTATTCATGCTATGCTTTTTTTTTAAAATGCCACAAATATAGAGATTTTCATTTACAAAATGACAAACAATCAACCACAAAATGCAAAAAGAGCAAGCTTTTATCTTTTTATTTCTCTGACAGCTTTCCTTCCGTTCTTCCCGCAATTTCGGCTTCCTAAGCAAGAAAAAAGTCCGAAACATTTGTGTATCTGATAAATAATTCGTTCCTTTGCACCGCTTTCGCGCAATCGCTGTCAGGACAAAAGAGAGAAGCCTGGTATGTTGCGTTGTAACGATAAACATTTTAATAAAAAAAACAATGGATTTAATTAAAATCGCAGAAGAAGCATTTGCTACAGGCAAACAACACCCCAAATTCAAAGCTGGTGACACTGTAACCGTAGCATACCGTATCGTAGAAGGTAACAAGGAACGTATACAGCAGTATCGCGGCGTTGTTATCAAAATTTCCGGCCATGGCGAAAAGAAACGTTTCACCGTTCGCAAAATGTCCGGCACTATCGGTGTAGAACGTATCTTCCCGCTGGAGTCACCGGCTATCGACAGCATCCAGGTGAACAAGGTAGGTAAAGTTCGCCGCGCCAAACTTTACTATTTGCGCGCACTCACCGGCAAAAAGGCAAGAATCAAAGAGAAAAGAGCGAACAACGCTTGATCTCTTCTCGCAGCCATTGCATCATAAAAAAGGGAGAACTTCCAAACGGAGGTTTTCCTTTTTTTATTGCGTGAAAATTCCCAATGAGAATATGAAAGCGACTCCTGCAAAGGCGAAAGCGTGATTCCGCCAACATGGCAAAGCTGCGGGTGACTTTTTTGCCACACACACACAGTTTGCAACCCGGTTGCAAAAGAATACTCCTACTTTTGTGCCGTGATTAAAAACAAAAATCGAAACAAGACATGAAAGCAGAATCAACCCAACCTCAACCGACAGCCATAGCCGCTGCCGCAGAATGCGCCGCTCACGGTGAAGAGCATGCTTCTTGCGGCTGCCACGGTCATCATCATCACCATGAGCCCAAAGCAGGAGCATGGATCTGGCCGGGCCTGTCTCTTGCGCTCCTGACATCAGGAGTCATTCTGAATGCTGTGGAAGCTGCCTGGTTCGCGAATCCTTTTTGGAAGCTGGGCTGGTTTGCCGCAGCCTTCCTGCCAGTGGGGCTGCCCGTCATCAAGGAAGCCGCTGAAGCCATTTGCGAGAAAGATGTCTTCAACGAATTTACCCTCATGCTGATTGCCTCCATCGGGGCATTCTGCATCGGCGAATATCCCGAAGCCGTGGCCGTGATGCTGTTTTACACCATCGGCGAAACTCTTCAGCACAAAGCCGTGGACAAAGCCTCGCGCAACATCAGCAGCTTGCTCGACGTGCGGCCTGAGCACACCAGCGTGTTGCGCGGCGGCACCTACATCACGGCCTCCCCCAAAGTGGTCCAACCCGGTGAACAGATAGAAGTCAGACCAGGCGAACGCATCCCGCTCGACGGAACCCTGCTGGAGCCGGAAGCCCTGTTTGACACCTCAGCCCTGACCGGCGAAAGCCTTCCGCGCACCATCCGAAAGAATGAAGAAGTATTGGCTGGCATGATCGCATCAGGGGAGACCGTCCATGTGCGCGTCAGCCGTCCTTACGGACAAAGTGCCCTGGCCCGCATTCTGACTTTGGTGAAAGAGGCTTCCGGACGCAAAGCTCCTGCAGAACTGTTCATCCGCCGTTTCGCTCGTGTCTACACCCCTTGTGTCATTGCCTTGTCCGCTCTGATCGTAACAGTGCCGGCACTGGCAGGCGTGTTCAGTCCGTCATTTCAGTACGTCTTTGCCGATTGGCTCTATCGCGGCCTGGTCTTTCTGGTCATCTCCTGTCCGTGCGCTTTGGTCATCAGCGTGCCGTTAGGCTATTTCGCAGGCATAGGGACAGCCTCACGCTCTGGCATCTTGTTTAAGGGGGGCAACTACCTGGATGCCATTGCCCGCGTCAACAGCATCGCCTTTGACAAGACCGGCACCTTGACCACCGGAAAGTTCCATGTCAATCAGGTCTCTGTGGCACAAGGCACAGCAGAAAGCCTGCTTTCCCTGGTCATGGCTGCTGAAGCCAAGAGCACACACCCCATAGCTCAGGCCATCGTAAGTTACGCCCAGACACGCGGCATCCGGCCTGTAGCCTTGGATTCCATGCATGAGATTCCCGGGCATGGCGTGGAGGCTATTGCCCACGGTCAGCATATTTTAGTAGGCAGTTCCCGTCTGTTGAAAGAGAAAGGCATTGAGTTTCCTGAGTCTTCCGGCTTGGGAATGACAACCGTGGTTTGCGCCATTGACGGGAGGTATGCAGGCTGCCTGTCTCTGTCGGACACTCTGAAGGAAGATGCTCCGGCAGCCATCACCCGCCTGAAAGAGTTGGGCATTGCCGACATCAGCCTGCTGTCTGGAGACAAGAAAGAGACCGTTGCCCGCTATGCGCACGACCTGGGCATCACGCATGCCTACGGCGAACTCCTGCCCGAAGCCAAAGCCGATTATGTGGAAAAAGCTTCCCGGCAACCGGGCCGTTCAGTAGCCTTTGTGGGTGATGGCATGAACGATGCGCCCGTATTGGCCTTGAGCAACGTAGGCATCGCCATGGGCGGTTTAGGATCAGACGCAGCCATCGAAAGTGCTGATGTGGTTATCCAGACCGACCAACCTTCGAAAGTGGCTACGGCCATCCGCATCGGACGCGCCACCCGCCGCATTGTTCGCGAAAACATTGTGGGTGCCATTTCCGTCAAGGCTCTGGTTCTCTTGGCCGGCGCTATGGGATTCGCTTCGCTTTGGGGAGCTGTGTTTGCCGATGTGGGAGTGGCTTTGTTAGCAGTGCTCAATTCTATCCGCATCTTGGGGAAACGGTTTTGAGAACAAAAACGGCAACGCTAACCGCATGCACAGATCCAGTACCCGTTCCCATACTTTGTATGCACCCTTCTCCCCACCTGAGCCAGCAGCCGGCTGAAAGCGGTGCAGCTACAGTCTTTCAACGCGGCGGGGTTCTTCTTTTTCAACGTGGCGTAGATTTCGGCGG
>CALUOU010000082.1 GCA_944322335.1 uncultured Bacteroides sp. | reverse complement strand
TAAATAAGTTTGCAAATATGGGAATCTATAAATTCAGATATCTGTTGTTTGGATATGCAATGACGGTTTCAGTCATTGTGGTTCTATGTACCCTTTTGCTATATTGCTATTACGGTCCGTTAACGCCTAATGGGAACATGTATTGGCATGAATTTGATCCAAGTACGATTAATGGCTGGTTAGCAGGGTTTTCAATCGTGGCCATGTCCGTATTTCTCTTTCCTTACATTAGGATAAGGCGATCTTATCATAGCGGGTTGTTTCAAGCCGGTATATTTCCTGCAAAAGGAAAATTTGCGAAGGTTATTTCTGCCATATTGACGGTGATGAGTCTTGGCAGCAGTTTGCTCTTTGCTGTTGCGCTGCTTGGTGCGACTTATTATTATGTGGTGGAAACGAAGCGGATTATGGTTGATAACTATGAAACGTTCTTTTTGTTTTTCGCATATTTTATGTGCATTCTGTTCTGGGGCATTATAAATGTCATTTATGGATTTCGTTATAAATCATTGTTGAAAAAGAATTAGAGAGCAATGCTATTTTGTAGATATAGCTGCCCTTTGATAACAATCAAAATAAAAGGAGAAAATTATGATATATTGTGGCCATTGCGGACACCCCAACCAAGAAGGGGCAATGTTTTGTGGCAGTTGCGGAAAGCCGTTACCCCGGAATTCAGGGAGGAACGATACGGAAAACCGAAAGAAGCATGCCACAAAGGGGAAAAGTGGCGGGTCGTGGATTGACTCTCTGAATGAATATGTGGGCAATGACAAACCCGCCGATTTGAACTGGAAAGTGCTGTTCTCTGATGTCTTCAAATCGCATACGACTGAAGAGGCGGAAGAAATTTTCATTTGCGGAACGAAGACTACAACTCCCGGCCTATCGTCTGTATCGAAGGACTGGCCGCATCCTTGGCTTTATAGCCGGGTGCTGCTGATGTTTGTCGTCACATTCGTATTGCTGTGGATATGCGTCAATGTCTTTGGCAATTACAACGCTTTTCCAGGCATGATCGTCATAGGATCATTTGCTGTGCCATTGTCGACGATGGTGTTGTTTGTGGAGGCCAATGTATGGCGGAATGTGAGTATGTATGCCGTGATAAAGACATTTTTTGTGGGAGGTTGTGCGTCGCTCGTAGCGACGTTGCTGTTGTTCTCTTTCTATTCCGTGGAAGAGCTGAATTTCTTTGGCGCATTCATGGTGGGGCTGATTGAGGAAATAGGGAAAGCCGTCATTGTGTTTGCCATATTACGGAAATTGGGCAAGTTGTCAATATTGACCGGTCTGCTGATAGGTGCTTGTGTCGGCGCAGGTTTTGCAGCCTTTGAGTCGGCAGGATATGCGTTGCAACCCTTCATGCAGTATCTGCAGATTACGGGCTATGCGGCCGCTTACGGGCAAAACGTGGATGGCCAGGAGATGATGGACGCTATCAACAACACGATATTCCTCCGTGCCGTGCTTGCTCCTGGCGGCCATGTGGCATGGGCGGCCATATCGGGCGCGGCTTTTGTGATTGCTGCCAAGCTAAAGGGCATTATTGACACTTCACTTTTCACAGAGGCTAAGTTTTTGCGGCTTTTTGCCATACCGGTGGTTCTCCATTGTCTGTGGGATTCTCCGTTGGCCATGTGGATTAACGAAGTGTTCCCGTTTGCGGGCTACATCGCCTTGATTGCGGTCGTATGGATCGTTGTGCTGATTTTGATTAATATGGGATTGGCTGAAGTAAGCCAAAATCTGAATAGTATAAAATACGGAAATGAAAGAATGTCCTAAATGCCATGCACAGTATGACGATGGCATGAATTTTTGCACGAAAGACGGGTGCCAACTTGTGGATGCTGGCGCGACTTTTACAGATGAAGATGCACCTCGGCCAAAGGTGAAGAAGAAAGGCGGCTGTTTGAAAAAGATCGTGGTTGCTGTGGTGATTGCTGTTGTTGCTTTGGTGGCCTTTTATAACTATATCATGAATGCTGCTTCATATCTAAGGGCTGAGCCTAATCAGATAGGGGCGGTTAAGGCTGGCGGAGAATGCAAGGTGGAAGTCGACTATGATGGCTATGTGTGGTTCATAAATTATAAACCGGATTGGGTGGAAATTGATGAGAATGAAAATGATTTCACTGTCAGGGTCAGTCCTAATCGTACCGGACAAGCCAGAGAAGGCTCTATCACGATTCAAAGCGGCAAACAGCTGGCGCAGGTCGCCATCAGGCAGATGGGCTATGCGACTCAGATGAGAGCAAGCGAGAATAGTTTGAATTTCTCTTCTTCAGGAGGTAGGAAGACATTGCTTATAGGCACAGACGGGTGTGGATGGGAAGCTCAGTTTCCAGATTGGATTTCAGTTAGAGATGAAGAAGATGGTGCGACAATAATATGCCAAAGAAATACGGATGAATATCGGACTGGGCGCGTCACTTTTAAGGAAGACAATGTTTCTACAACTGTATATATAACTCAAGGAGGTATCTGTAATGTGTGTCATGGAGAGGGAGAAGTGAGCTGTACCAGTTGTTTGGGAACAGGAGGTTTCGGAGTGGGTATGTTTTATTCAAGATGCGTGTGGTGTGGTGGAGCTGGAAAGTTCAGATGCAGCACTTGTGATGGAACAGGAGAAAGAGAATGATTTGTAATGATGCGTTAAGTAACAAGCTTATAATGATATAAACTGATTTTCAATATCTACTGAAATAACTTAAATTTAACATATCATGGAACAAAATTTTTCATCTTCACGTTGGTATGGCAGATTGTTGGGGTTACTCCTGAATCTGGCAAACATGAAAGACATCAGGTTCGATAAAGGTGCGAATCTGACATTACAGGATCTGTATTTGAAAGTGTTTGATTTGGCGGATAGAAAAGAAAAAGAGGTCATCAATGAATTGCTGCAAAGATGGAGTGAGCAGAAGAAGCATGAAGAAGCTAATCATATAACCATTAGTAAATCTGATGACAACAAGTATCAACAACAGGGAATAGACGATGCCACTGTGATCTTCTGCAAAGCTGAAAAAATTGACAAACTATTGGAAAAAGCGGATTTTTATGTGGAAGAAGAACAGCGCATCGCGGAATTGAAAAAGGTACGGGCAAAAAAGAGACGGATGGCATGGGGATTCATTGCTGTTATCGTCCTTACGATAGTTATTTATGATCTTCCTTACTTTCAGGAACAGCGGTTTTACAACGAGGTGGTAAAGGAACAGACTCTTTATAAGTGTCAAACTTATTATGAAAAATATCCTGAAGGCAGGCACTATGAGGATGTGATGCTCCTGGAAGTAAACCTTTCTTGGAATCCGGTAAAGCCCATGGTGGCTTACCTGAACAAGTTTCCCGAAGGCAAATATGCCACGGAAATAAACGACCGATACAACGCGTTGTGGGATGAGGAAATCGTTAAATATGAAAACCGTGACAAGACAGGCGAATCGCCTGAAGCGGTCAAGTATCTCACGGAAATGCTCCATTACATGAAACAACACCGGACCAACACCATCCTGTTGGACATCAATCCGACTGTAGACCTGAAAGATTATGAGGAGTTTGATGAAAACTTGAGATCCCTTTTCGAACTGCTCTACAGTGGAGAAGCACTTCCGCTGAAGGGAAACATCGTCTCGTTGAAGGAAAATTTTACAACGAGTGACCAAGGTGTGTTGAAGCGAATACTGGCAGAAGGAGTTGAAAAGAGTTTTAATCGGATGTTCTCATCGAATCTGGTATCTATTGTCACTTCTCCGATGGATGCCGACAGTGCATCACCCGTCTTGACATTCAACTATGTCATCAAAAACAGGTGTGAAGGGGAAGATAGTGAAATACCCAATATTTGGACTTATGTAGCGAATGATAAGCCACAAGCTTATATCTTGGCTATTGATGTGAAGTTTGACGTGTTGTTTTCCATTCCGGGTTCGGATGTGGCATACGCTTATTCTGAAATCGGTGAGCCTGGAGATGAAATCCGGGGCATTGAGGACATCAAAGACGGATACCGCCAAATGACACAAGTTTGCTTTGCCAAATTCTCTGATAAGATGTCTGCCAACCTCGGACTCGAAAAAACTTATTTCAGAGAAGAGGGTTAAGTTCGTTATAAAATATGGGAATCTATCATTATACAACCTTTAATAACAGCCAATTATGAAACGGTTATTTTTATTTTCTTGCTTGTGCGCATTGTTCCCATTGACAATGTTGGCACAGCTTTCTGGCGGGTTTTACAACCTGAATGGTTATGTCTATTTTGTAGGGCAGAATGTATCCGGCTATGCATTAGGGAATCTCACGGTAAAGTGTGTGAATGCCGCTTTGGGTCAGCAGCAATCCTATACTGTAGAGTTTCTTGCCAACGGAGATTCCTTTTCTGTCGGACCCGAAAATGGGTGGTACTGGCAACCGGGAGAGCAGCTTTTTGTGACGTATGAGAATGGTCAGTCTGTATATTGGGTGTTCCAGCCCGTACCTGTTTATAATAATCCTTATGACAATTCATCTTCCAATTCTTCATCGGGCAATGAAATGGTGATTCGTGAGAGGATCCGGCAACTGGAATGGAAGTTACGCGATGCGGAAGAGAGTTTGCGTAAATATGAGGAGTCGAATAGGAAGAATCCATCCATTTCAGGAGGGCAATTGGTGAGCTCGCAACGCCGTTTGGTTCAGACGTATCGGGATCAAATACAAGACTTGATGCGCCAACTGCGTTGAAATCTTTTGTGTCTGTCTCAATTTTGTGTAGAAAGATGTTAAGTGAACAAGTGATCCAATCCAACCGAGAATCCATCCTCGCGTTGCTCCGCGTCACAGGCCGGGAGAACATCGAGTCGGTGATCGCCTATCTGGAGAAGAGCGGGTTCTTTCTCGTGCCCTCTTCTTTGAACAGGCACCATAACTGGCGGGGAGGATTGGCGCAGCATTGCCTGGGAGTGTACCGCGCGGCGAAAGAAAAGTCGGACGGTTTGCCGGGAGACAGTGTGATTATCGCAGGCTTGCTGCATGACGTGTGCAAGGCGGGCAAGCTGTATTATGATGAAGACGGGCAGCTGCATCATCGGAAGACTCATATCCATGGCCACGGTTACCGTTCGGTCAAACTGCTGGAGCGGTGCGGATTGAGACTGACGGAGGATGAGAGAAGGGCTATACGTTGGCACATGGGCGGGCATCATGCGCAGGAAAGTGAAAAAGAGGATGTGCTGGCAGCCCGGCAGTCTTTGTTATGGAAAGTGATACATGAAGCGGATAAATGGGATGCTAAATATGGAGTATGAACAACTGAAACGGAAGGCGGATGTGATAAAGTCTTTGTTGACCGACATCGCTAAGAGTACAGATCTTTCATGGAATGAGAAGCTGCGCAATCAGATGACGATTCTGGTCAACAGAGCGCTTGAGGCTGACAGCCGGGCTTTTGTGGTGATTGTTGTAGGGCCTGTCAAGTCCGGCAAGTCCACTTTGGTCAATTTGTTGGCGCATAGCATGGTCAGTCCGACCAACTACTTGGAATGTACGGTGAGGCCATCCATCATTTCACGGAAAAAGGAAAATGAAGACTGCTGGATCACGACGTATGTCCGCAGAGAAAGGGAAGATGTCTCCGATGTCGATGTGGACTATGTTGACATGGTGATTGATTCGATCAAGGGTCTGTCCACAGCCTATACGGACGGGATAGAGACGCGGAAATATGAGCTTAATGAGGTCAATCTGAAGAATCAGGTGGAACTCTCTCTGGACCGGAGCATGGAGATCGGGAAAGAGACTCTGCTCACATCGATTACGGCTGATGGCGGTCCGTTTCTCGGTCCGGATATTTATCTGGTCGATATGCCCGGCTTTGACGGGGCTAAGGCTAACCTGGACGATCCTTTTTATAGGACGATCACCCATAGGGCTGATCTGGTGATATTCATACAAAGCTCGAATTCTGCCATCTCCAAGATCTCTGATGAGTTTTTCCAAATACTGAAAGACGGCAATCAGCATGTGCCGGTCTGTCTGGTTCATAATTATTTCGAGTCGGCCTATTGGCGCAACCCGAAGAAGCAGCAGGAGAAACTTGACGAGCAGAAGGATAGCGCGATAAAGGCGATCCGGAGCCATGGATTCAATCTGTTTGATCAGAACTGCATTTCCATAAACTTGGGGAAGGTGGAAGACTTTTCTGTGATGGATGACGGGCGCATTGTCCGGAGCGAGTTTAAGGGCGACCTGATGAAGGAGGCTGACAGGTTCCAACAGATGGAGAAAGATCTGTATCAGCATGTCTCGTCATCACAGCATACGACCCGGCTGGCCAATTGCATCGGACGGGTCGAGCACGAAAGGCTGCGGCTTTTGGATATGATCTCAGTTCAGAAAGAGCGGTTTGAACGCCTGAGGGAGAAGTACAGGGAAGCGGAAACGGCGTTTTCCCAGCTGGCGGATGACGCAGACCTGCAATGTGCGGATGAGGACTTTGTGCTTGACGTGAACGAAGCTGATATCTGCTTAAGGATCGAGCGGATGGCCGCTTCGTTTAAGGCAACCCGGATAGATCCCAAGATGAAATGTTCGGGACAGCTTGCCCGTCAGATGGTCGGTCAGCTGTTGGCTGAGATAGCCGATGAGATCAAAAGGCTCTTAGGAAAAGCGATGGATTTCGGCAACAGCATGAGAAAGGTCCAAAACATGACCGATGCCCGTTACAACGGGATCAAGGCTGCTGTCATAGACCTGTCTCCGGAAACGGCAAGACAGATGCGGCCGTTGACCGATTTCGGCATGGAGGAATCCCCTCTTGAGACAGACACGACGGTCATACAAAAGACGTATGATACCCGTGTCCGTATTCCTGATACTTATTATTTTAACCGTTATTCTGCGGATGCTGTAAAGGCTTTTGTCAACATTGCCGTTGTTTGTGTCATAGGAGATGTGTTGCCTTCTCAGCCAGACAGCCGGGTAGGGGGTGTGTTGCAGACCCGTATCGTGCCGGAGGCCGCTGCGTGTTACCATGAGCGTATGAAACGGATCGTTGAGAACAGGCGGGAGAAGTATCTTGAGTATCTGAATGGATTGAAGAAGGCTTTGCTGGAAAGCATCATCGGTGATTTGGCCGATTTTGAGGCAAAGGAGAACATATTGAGAACTCTTGAGAACAGGATTAGAGGCTTGGATTTTGATTCGTCGCAAATAGGGTTGATATGAAAAGAAATCTTTTTTTGCTCGCAGCCATATTTTTAGGTGTCGTGGCTCTGATGTTTATAGGAGATGTGATTACCATTGGGGAAAAGCTGGCGCATGTCACAAACACGTGGTACGCGGAGCTTGTGTTTTATGGAATCATTGTGCTTGTTTTTTTCTATTTGGTCGTATTCCCTTTGTGGAGAATACATGCTTCTCCGGAAATTCCGGGACTTAGCCATGAGGGTTGTGCCAGTGTCGCTGAACTGAAGAAGTTTGGCTATAAGCTTGCGGACAATTGTTCCTATATACCTGATCTGGAGAAGAGAAAAGAGCACCGTAACCGATTGCGCGAACAGCTGGAGCGATGGGATGATGAAAAGAACATCCTTGCCATATTGGATAACGAGCTGAGTTTAAGATTGGAAGGTGACAAGGCCATCGGTGTGCGCGGCCTTCATACGATTGTCAGGCAATGGGCGCAAACCGTATTTATGGTGACGGCCATGTCTCCCAATAGCAAGCTTGACGCTTTTTCCACCTTGGTGTTGAACCATTCGATGATCAAGGAAATGGTCTATGCGGCAGGCTTTCGTCCGACAACGCGGCAATTGATCCGCTTGTATTGGCATATATTTGCAACGGCTGTTTTGTCGTTTTGCGTCTCCGAGGCATTGGCAAACGTCGGCTCAGTCCATCCGTTTTCCATGTTTGGGGGTACGGTTGACGCTTTCGATAAGGGAGATGTTCCGGGTGTTGGTTCCGATCCCGGCACCATTGACGAGATAGATCTTGCTTCCGACATGGAGGCCGGCACCGATGCGGGCGGAGGCATAACGGCTGAAGATATTGATCCGTCTGACTCGGCGTTTTCCCTGTCTTCCATCATACGGAAGTTCCATATACCGGGATTTATCATCGGCCCTTTCATTGACGGAACGATGAATGCGCTCATGACACTGCGCATAGGCTATGTCACAAAAGCTTATCTGGTGAATGGGTCGAAAGCGTTTGCCGCTGACAGCGCGTTAAGAAGAGAAATCAAGCGGACGGCAGTGGCGGATTCTGTCAAAAGCTTGCCTGTGGTGGTGATTCATGGATGCAAGGGGGTGAGCAAGGGCTTTTATAAGGCTGCGAAATATGTCTTCTCTTCTTCCCTGTGGCAGAAATATGAGAAAAGGAATGCCGATCGGGCATGAGAGACAGTTGAGCCTTTAATAAGATCAGCGTAAACGGTATTTTATATATTCAACACACTTATTAACACTAAAATTTCGTATCTTTCCCGCTCTTTCCAAATAGAAACATATTAACCAATAAAAAATGGAGTGTTATGACAGGATTTGATTATTTCAAAAGATTCCTTCAGGATGAGGGTTTCCGTCCGAAGGAAGAAGATGGGTTCGCTTCTTTCAAGTTTGAGGGAACATCTTACTTTCTCGTTAAGAACGAATCGGCGTTTGTGCAGGTTGTGGTGGTTTGCAATACGGAGAAGTATGACCGGATCAAGGTGCTGGAAGTGTGCAACAAGTTGAACGCTGACAAGTTTGTGACGAAGTTTGTTGTTAACGACAAGACGGTGTGGTGCAGCTATGAGTTCATTCCCTCTGAGCACACCTCGACCGATGAGTATTCCATGATCCTGAGTCTGCTGGAAAAGAATTCGGACGAGCTGTTCCAGCGGCTTGACCAGGCGTGAGGCTTGCGGGCGAGGGGGCGCATCCGCTGAGTGGTGAAGTGACGTGTTTTACGGACTATTAAAAAAAGAATTGCGTTATGAGAATTGTAGATTTAGTCGAAGAATTTCTTTCGTCAGAAGGCTTCCGTCATGAGATGGACAATGACGGCGACATTCATTTCAAGTATCAGGGCTTGAACTTCTATTGCCGCAACCATGAGGGCGACGAATCTTATTTCCAGATCATCATGCCCAACATCTATGATGTGCAGGGCGACCGTGTGAAGGTGCTTGAGGCGACCAACAAAGTGACCCGCGACACCAAGGTGCTGAAGGCTTTCCTTGTGCAGGACAGTCTGTGGCTGTCTGTCGAAATGTTTGTGGATTCCAATCCGATTGTGGGCGACTTCTTCTTCCGCTGCATGGACATCCTGTGCGAAGGGCGCAAGCAGATCGCCAGAGAGATTTTCGGCGAATAACGAGGGAGGACTTAAATCGCTTGATTCGTTTTTAAGCGGGCATAAGGGAAAGTATGCATTCCGGTATTTCTGAGCAGGGATGTGTACTTTCTTTTTTTTAACCGATAGCGATAAGAGATGAGGCCGGTTTGTTCTCATGGACTTGGCTTTTCGGCAGCCGGGAGTGCGGTGCGGATCTTGCGGATTTTGAAGTGGTGGTGCCGGGCATTCCGGAAATGCGGCTGTTTTGATAAAATAAAAGGTTAGACAAAAAAATATTCTGTCAAATGAAGGATATTTAAATCCTAATCCATATCTTTGTGGCAGACATATGATAGGTAAATGGAAAAAAACGCTCTTTGAAACGATTGCTAATGGTATGTTTAGCAATATAATACTGATAGTTTCTCGAAAAAAACGGCAGGTACTGTGATCAGACTTGCCGTTTTTTCGTCTCTTTATGTATGTAACGCGATTATTAACCTTTTGAAAAACTGAAAAAGATGATGATGACTACTGTTATTTGTTTATTGATCCTTGCCTACTGCATGATGGGCAAAGACATCCGGGCATTGCTGGATAAGGTGAAAGATGTGGATTGGCGCGGAAAGGCGGCAGAGCTGATGGACAAGCTTCGTCCGTATGCCTTAAAGGCGGGGCGGGTGGCGTCCAGACCTTTGCTGCAGTTCTATTACGTGATGGCGGACGAAAAGACCTCCACACAGGACAAGGTGCTGATTTATGCGGCGATAGCCTATACCGTCTCGCCGGTAAGTCTGATTCCCGCTTCGGTCTACAAGCTGCTGGGTGTGATGGACGAGGGAGCCGCTGTTCTCTTTGTCTATAAGAAGGTGAAGGGGCTGATCACGCCTGAAATCAATGCGAAGGCGGATGCCACCCTGGACGAATGGTTTGGCGCGGAAGAAGTGAAACCCGCAGAAGCGGGAAATTAAGAAGATGGAGGACTGATTAAGACGGGGAGGAAAAGATGAAGACGAGAATGATGTTTCTGTGGATGGCTGCCGGGATGCTGGCTCTGGCAGCCTGCCGTGGCGGAGAGGACAAGGTGTCTGCTGACAGTGTTTATTTTGAGGGTGCCGAACCTGTGGATTTGTCTGACGTGCTGGACATATATGCCGAGAGCCTGAAGGGAGACGGAGACTATTCTGTCTCCACGGCTTTGGAAGGCGACAGTCTGGGAGACGGCTATGGGATGCTTCTGTTTGCGGATACGGCTTTTGCCGTCCAGTTGCCGCAATATGCAGGCAGCAGCCAGCCGTTTTTGGCCGATGCCGAGGCGTTCTACAATTCCTGCGCCTTTGCTTTCAATCTCTGGAGCAACCATCAGGTGTGGGTGTGTGAGCTGGCCTCGCCGCAGGAGGTGAGAGAGAGCATCGGAACTATTTCAGCGGATTGCATTCGCGATCAGGAAAGACGGGCGTATGCTTCTGTGTATCAGGACAGCCTGTTGCTGACGATCGGCGATGGCGGTGTGCTTGAGTGGGAGGAAGGCGACAGTTCGAGTGATGTGTTTGGAGTCTTTTGCGGCAGGCTGAACGAGAAAGCCTATCGGTTTTGTTCCGACATGAGCCTGTTTGCAGACTCCTTGCAACATCTGGCAACCCGTTCTCTGTCATCGGCGCGTCCCCTTGTGGAGGAGTACAGGCAGACGGCGGCAGACGATCGGTTGGGTAAGATGCTGAACAGTTTGAACGCCTGCCAGACCTTCGACCGGCAATGTTCCCTGCTGCTGTGCTGGGCTGATTGCAAGGAAGCGGAGCCGGAAGATGAATGGGTCATTGCCGTGGCGGGAAGGCTGATGCGGTCAGGACGGTACAATCCGTTCCTGAGCCAGATATGGCTGATTTGGAGATGCTTGTACCAATACCAGTATTTCGGCCTTTCACGCGATTCTGCCATACCCAATGAGTTCTACAACGGCATGCGCAAGCAGTGTTTTCTGACTTGTCTGAAATGGATAGAGCGGCATCCTGACGATCTGTTTGCCATGAACTGTGCTGCCGTGCTCGCCGGACGGAGCAACCTGAACCGCTTCGGGGAATACCCATTCGGCAACGATGCTGCGGTGGAGAAGTATTATCACCTGTCAGGCCGCTATGAGGACATGACTGATGAGGAAGAGGAAGCGGAGTGACGCCCTGTGTTTTTTTATATTTTTTAAGGGTATAAAAAGTAGGTCTGTCTTCTCTTTATAAGTGAAGACAGGACAATAACTAAAAAAGAGGAAAGGAGAAGAGTATGAATGCGACAACTACTGAAAAAGACTGGTTACGCCGTGTCAGCGGACAGAAGGTTGCCAAAGAAGTGGAGAAGGCGCCTTCCCCCAAGGAGGACGCGAAACCTGAAACGGTTTCCGAGACCAAGAAGCCGGGAGGAGGCTTTCAGGATATTGCAGGGATGGAAGACTTGAAGAAGTTTGTGACGGAAGGTTTCATCAATGTGCTCAACCATAAGGAATGTGCGGACGTTTATGGCATCAAGCCGCCCAGCATGCTGTTTTATGGCCCTTCTGGATGCGGAAAGACGTTCTTTGCGGAAAAGGTGGCGGAAGAGGTGGGCATCCATTTCATGAAAGTAGTGCCCGATGATCTGGCTTCCACCTTGGTGCATGGCACGCAAGAGAAGATAGGGGAGCTGTTCCGCCAGGCGGAGCAGAAAGCGCCTACCTTGATGTTCTTTGATGAGTTTGATGCCATGGTGCCTCGCCGTTCCAACGATGACCGGAACTATCAGAATGGGGAAGTGAACGAGTTCTTGTGTATGCTCAACAATGCCGCCGAACGGGGCGTGTATGTGTTGGCTGCCACCAACCATCCTGAACGGATCGACAAGGCTGTGCTCCGCACCGGACGCATCGACGAGCTGATCTATGTGGATATGCCGGATGTGGAGGCCCGTAAGAGTCTGTTCAAGCTGGCTTTGGCCAAGCTGCCTGCTGAGGCGGATATCGATTTTGAGCGCTTGGCGGAACTGACGGACGGTTACAATTGCAGCGACATCACTTACATCGTGAAGTCGGCGTCGCGTCAGATGTTCAATGCTTCCATACGGGAGCCTGAAAAGCCTTACCGGAAGATTTCGCAGGCTTTGCTGGAGGAAACCATTTCCGGCAAATCGCCTTCGCTCAGCCGGAAAGACTTGCGGGAGTATGAACGGATACACAACGAGCTTTCGCCCAAGGACGGAAAGCCGACGCATCTGGCGATTGGGTTTAGAAGATGAGTGTTCCGTAGGGATAAAGCCGGCTCGCGGGGATTGCAGAGACGCGGTCTGTCGCGTCTCCGTGCCGGCGACCCCCTTGTGAACGGCATGCTTGGGCTTCCCGATGAGCACAGGCAATGATTCGCAGACTGTTTTTTGTTTGATCATAAAAAATGGAAGGATATGAATACGAAAGAGCAAGTAATGGGAGTCCTGAAGAAGGTGGGATTCCAGTTGGAAGAAGTGGAGGGATGGGGATACAACTTCAGTTATGAGGGACGTAATTTCCTGTACATTCCCAATGATGAAGATCCGAGGTTTTTGAACATCTGCATGCCGAGGGTGAGATACTATGAAGAAGGAGGTGATCTTTTGGATTACTATAAGTTCATTTCCAGGCTGAACGCCACCTTCAAGTATGTGAAGGCATACGATTTGCAAAACACGGTGTGGCTGTTTTACGAGCGGGAGGTTTTTGATAACGAGGATTTGGAGCAGGTTGTCATCCGTATGATTCTCCATTTGGAGGCGGATATGGCCATGGCTCTGCAGATGCCGGTGGTCGAGGAAAAGGCGGAAAAGCCTGATGACGGGGAAGAGGCGGAAGCCTTTGTG
>CALUOU010000081.1 GCA_944322335.1 uncultured Bacteroides sp. | reverse complement strand
TTGCTGAGAGATGAAGAGGTTAAAATAGGCCGAAATAAGAATATTTTGTTCTAAAAGATGCGATATGAGGATAATTATTTGTATCTTTGTGCCCCGAATAAATAAAAGAAGCTTTGGGAAAGTTTGATAAATATAGAATAGACTTGAAGGGAATGCATGCTGATTCATGCAAGTATGAATTTGCATTGGATAATTCCTTTTTTGCTGATATTGAAGGTCCTGAGGTACAGAGAGGGAAAGTCGATGTCACATTGGTCGTGAAGAAAACGTCTCGTGCTTTTGAATTGGATTTTCAGACTGAGGGGATGGTGTGGATACCATGTGACCGATGTCTGGATGACATGGAGCAGCCGATCAGTTCACAAGATCTGTTGCTTGTTAAGTTCGGTCCGGAATATGCAGAAGAGGGCGACAACCTGATTGTCATTCCGGAGGAAGAAGGAATAATTAATGTGGCATGGTTCCTTTATGAATTTATCGCATTGGCTATTCCGATGAAGCATGTCCATGCGCCCGGCAAGTGCAACAAAGCGATGAGCAGCAAGCTGAACCAGCATTTGCGGGTGCTTTCGGATGAAGAATCCGAGGAAGATGCTTGGGAAAATGAAGAGGAGGAAATTGGCGAAACGGATAGACCTGTTGATCCTCGTTGGAATGAATTAAAGAAAATATTAGATAACAATTAAAAACAAAAGAAAATGGCACATCCTAAGAGAAGACAATCAAACACTAGAACTGCTAAGAGAAGAACTCACGATAAAGCAGTAGCTCCTACGTTGGCTATTTGTCCTAATTGCGGCGAGTGGCATGTATATCACACTGTATGCGGCGCTTGTGGCTACTACAGAGGTAAGCTTGCGATTGAAAAAGAAGCAGCTGTATAACAATGGAGCTGTAGAATGAACTTATACATGAATTTCAGTTGTCTAAAGGGGCTTGTTGAAACCAGGTCTTTTTAGGCAGCTGTTATTTAAGTATGTCTTATCAACTTTTTTTTAGATGGAAAAAATTAATGCGGTAATTACAGGAGTCGGTGGTTATGTCCCAGATTATGTCTTGACTAACGATGAGTTGTCAAGAATGGTGGATACCAACGATGAATGGATTATGAGTCGGATTGGTGTAAAGGAAAGACGAATACTGAACGAAGAAGGTTTGGGCACTTCTTATATGGCGCGTAAGGCAGCCAAGCAATTGATGCAGCGCACAGGCTCGAATCCTAATGATGTAGATTTAGTGATCGTCGCTACTTCCACAGCTGACTACCATTTCCCGTCTACAGCTTCAATCTTGTGTGACAAGCTGGGATTGAAGAATGCGTTTGCTTTTGATTTGCAGGCTGCATGTAGCGGTTTCCTTTATGCTTTGGAAACAGGGGCTGAATTTGTCCGTTCGGGAAGATACAAGAAGGTTATTCTTGTCGGTGCGGACAAGATGTCTTCTATGGTTGATTATACCGACCGTTCCACTTGTCCCATTTTCGGTGACGGCGCGGCGGCTTTTATGCTGGAGCCTACAACTGAGGAAGTGGGTGTGATGGATGCTTTCTTGCGCACAGACGGAAAGGGCTTGCCTTTCTTGCACATGAAAGCGGGCGGTTCGGTGTGTCCTCCCTCCTATTTCACAGTGGACAACCACATGCATTATATTTATCAGGAAGGCCGCACAGTGTTTAAATATGCTGTGTCGAACATGTCTGACGCATGTGTGACGATCGCTGAGAGGAATCATTTGGATAAGAATTCCATTGATTGGATTGTTCCACATCAAGCCAATCTCCGTATCATTGATGCTGTGGCTCATCGCTTGGAAGTTCCTCACGAGAAGGTGTTGATCAACATCGAACGTTATGGCAATACCAGTGCAGGCACCCTCCCGCTGTGTATTTGGGATTTCGAGGATAAGCTGAAGAAGGGTGACAACATCATTTTCACAGCTTTTGGCGCCGGATTTACTTGGGGAGCTGTCTATGTGAAGTGGGGATATGACGGAAAGAAGCAGCAATGACCCTCGATGAGGTAAGAATAATATTTTCTTATTATAGAAATGAAAAAACGCATCCTATTTCGATTCGATGCGTTTTTTTGTCTCAATTCAAAAACATGAAAGATGCATAAAGCTGGTTTTGTAAATATTGTAGGAAACCCGAATGTGGGCAAGTCTACGTTGATGAACGCACTGTTGGGAGAACGTATCTCGATAGCTACTTTTAAGGCACAGACTACTCGGCATCGCATTATGGGCATTTATAATGCGGATGACATGCAGATCGTGTTTTCAGACACGCCGGGAGTGCTCAAGCCGGCCTATAAACTGCAGGAGTCGATGCTGAACTTTTCTGAGTCGGCATTGACCGATGCTGATGTGTTGCTGTATGTGACCGATGTGGTGGAAACACCGGACAAGCATGGTGACTTCTTGCAGAAGGTGGAGAATATGGAAGTGCCTGTGTTGCTGCTTATCAATAAGATTGATTTGAGCAATCAGGAGAAGCTGACGGAGCTGGTTGAAGCTTGGCATGCTGTCTTGCCGAAGGCTGAGATCATTCCTATTTCGGCAGCTGCCAAGTTCAACATTGGCTATGTGTTGAAGCGCATCAAAGAATTGCTGCCCGATTCTCCGCCTTATTTTGACAAAGACCAATGGACAGACAAACCGGCACGCTTTTTTGTGACAGAGATTATCCGCGAGAAGATTTTGCTGTATTATGACAAGGAAATCCCTTATTCGGTGGAAGTCGTTGTGGAACAGTTCAAGGAAGAGGCTAAGAAGATCCATATCAATGCTGTGATCTATGTGGAGCGTGAGTCGCAGAAGGGTATCATCATAGGCAAGCAGGGAAAGGCGTTGAAGAAAGTCGCTACGGAAGCGCGCCGTGACGTGGAGCGTTTCTTCGGGAAAACGATTTTTTTGGAGACATTTGTGAAAGTTGATAAGGATTGGCGGAACTCGGATAAGGAGTTGCGCAATTTCGGCTATCAGCTGGATTAGTATTCATACGACTGCGACAGTCGCAAACACATTATTTATTTAGCTATGGGAAATTTAGTAGCAATTGTGGGACGTCCTAATGTAGGAAAGTCCACACTGTTCAATCGCCTGACGAAGACAAGGCAAGCGATTGTGAATGAGGAAGCAGGTACGACACGCGACCGCCAATACGGCAAGTCGGAATGGCTGGGGCGTGAATTCTCTGTGGTAGATACTGGAGGATGGGTGGTTAATTCTGACGACATCTTTGAGGAAGAGATCCGCAAGCAAGTGATGATCGCTGTGGATGAAGCTGACGTGATCCTGTTCGTGGTGGATGTCATGAACGGATTGACGGATCTTGATTCAGAGGTGGCCACTATTCTGAGACAGGCGAAAAAGCCGGTGATCCTGGTTGCTAACAAGACAGATACGTATGATTTGCAGTATAACGCGCCGGAATTCTATAAATTGGGATTGGGAGATCCTTTCTGCATTTCGGCCATGAATGGCAGTGGAACGGGAGACATGATGGATCTCATTGTAAGCAAGCTGGAAAAAGGCGCGACTGAAATATTGGATGAAGACATTCCCCGGTTTGCGGTGGTAGGCCGTCCGAATGTCGGAAAATCTTCCATTGTCAATGCCTTTATGGGGGAGGACCGCAACATCGTGACAGAGATTGCAGGCACAACACGCGATTCCATTTATACTCGTTACAACAAGTTCGGTTTTGATTTTTACCTGGTGGATACGGCCGGGATCCGTAAGAAAAACAAGGTGAACGAGGATTTGGAATATTACTCAGTCATCCGGTCCATCCGTGCCATTGAGAATGCGGATGTCTGCATCCTGATGTTGGACGCGACCCGTGGCATTGAAAGCCAAGACTTGAATATCTTTTCTTTGATCCAGCGCAACCTCAAAGGGCTGGTAGTGGTGGTGAACAAATGGGACTTGGTGGAAGAAAAGTCTACGCAAGTCATGAAGACTTTTGAAAACGCCATTCGCGAACGTCTGGCGCCCTTTACAGACTTTTCCATTATTTTCGCCTCGGCTCTGACCAAGCAGCGCATTTTTAAAGTGCTGGAGGAAGCGAACCAAGTGTATAAGAACCGCCATACGCGTATACCTACCGCCCGCCTGAACGAGGAAATGCTTTCGCTGGTCGAAGCTTATCCGCCTCCTTCCAATAAGGGCAAGTATATCAAGATAAAGTATGTGACGCAGTTGCCCAACACTCGGATTCCTTCTTTTGTGTTTTTTGCCAACCTGCCGCAATACGTCAAGGAACCCTACCGCCGTTTCTTGGAAAACAAGATGCGTGAGAAATGGAACCTGAGAGGGACACCGATCAATATCTTTATCAGGCAGAAATAGCTTTCGATTGACGAGCTGACAAGCTGGAAGGCAGAGCATGGCTTCAGAGGACAGGAGGCATGTCTGCTTGCCAGCTTTTTTGTTTGTACCGGCTTCTTTGGTCTGTCTCGTTTTCTGTCAATTGGGCGTGTCTTTCGGCTCAACCATGAAATCCTTACGGCGCAGCACGAAGCTGTTGCTCAGGTATTTCTCGCGCACGATTTGATTTTCGGAAAGCTCTTCGGGAGTGCCTTGGAAAAGGATTTTTCCTTCGAACAGCAGATAGGCACGGTCTGTGATGCTCAAAGTTTCCTGCACGTTGTGGTCGGTAATAAGGATGCCGATGTTGCGGTATTTCAGCTTCCATACGATTTGCTGAATGTCTTCCACCGCGATGGGGTCTACACCTGCAAAAGGCTCGTCCAGCATGATGAATTTGGGGTCGATGGCCAGGCAGCGGGCTATTTCGGTACGGCGCCGTTCGCCTCCGGACAGTTGGTTGCCCTTGTTTTTCCGCACCTTCTGCAGGCGGAATTCGGCTATCAGGCTTTCCAGCTTTTCTTTCTGATATTCCAAAGGCTTGTTGGTCATTTCCAGCACGGAGATAATGTTGTCTTCCACACTCATTTGGCGGAATACGGAGGCTTCCTGCGCCAGATAGCCGATGCCGTTTTGCGCACGTTTGTAGACCGGATATTTTGTGATGTCCAAGTCATTCAGGAAGATACGCCCTTCGTTGGGGGTGATCAGTCCCACCGTCATGTAGAACGATGTGGTCTTGCCTGCGCCGTTCGGCCCCAGCAGTCCCACAATTTCGCCTTGCTTCACATCGATGGAGACATGGCTCACCACCGTGCGCTTTCCGTACTTCTTTACCAGATCTTCTGTGCGGAGCACCATTTTAGTTTCTTCCATACTTTGCTTTATTTTGCCGCAAATGTAGTAAAAATAAGCTGAAAAGCCGTACATTTGCAGGCAAATACTTATAAGATATGATAAAAGCCATTCAAACTGTAGGGAGATACATGCTGCTGATGGGCAGGACGTTTGCCCGTCCGGAACGCATGAAGATGTTTTTCCGCCAATATGTGGACGAAATAGAAAAGCTGGGGGTCAACTCCATCGGCATCGTGTTGCTGATCTCGTTTTTTATCGGCGCTGTCATCACCATCCAGATCAAGCTCAATATCGAAAGTCCGTTCATGCCCCGCTGGACGGTGGGTTACATCACGCGTGAAATCATGCTGCTGGAATTTTCCTCGGCCATTATGTGTTTGATCCTGGCCGGAAAAGTGGGGTCCAATATCGCTTCCGAGCTGGGCACCATGCGGGTGACTCAGCAGATCGACGCTTTGGAGATCATGGGCATCAATTCGGCCAATTACCTGATACTGCCCAAGATCATGGCGCTGGTCACCACCATTCCTTTGATGGTGATATTCAGCATCTTTGCAGGGATCATCGGTGCCTTTTGCACGTGCTGGTTCGGCGGCATCATGTCAGCGGTTGATTTGGAATATGGATTGCAGTACATGTTTGTAGAATGGTTTGTGTGGAGCGGCATCATCAAGTCACTGTTCTTCGCATTCATCATAGCCAGTGTGTCGTCATTCTTCGGCTACAGTGTGGAAGGCGGTTCCATCGAGGTGGGCAAAGCCTCCACGGACTCTGTGGTGTGCAGCAGTGTGCTCATCCTCTTTGCAGACTTGGTGCTGACCCAGCTGCTGAAGTCCTGAAGGCAAGGCTGAATGGAAATGCTGATATTGGGGGGATTCTCGACTTATGCTTTACGGACTTCTTTCTCTAAAGAAGATTTTCACCTATTTATATATAGCGACATGATAGAACTGAAGAGACTTTGCAAGTCATTTGAAGAAAAACAAGTCTTGTTTGATATAAACGCCGAGTTTGACAACGGCAAGACCAATCTGATCATCGGGCAGAGCGGTTCGGGAAAGACGGTGCTGATGAAATGCATTGTCGGTCTGCTGACTCCTGAGAGCGGGGAGTTGTTGTATGACAACCGCAATTTTCTGGCTATGGGGAAAAAGGAAAAGAAGGTCTTGCGCCGTGAGATGGGCATGATCTTCCAGAGCGGCGCCCTGTTTGACTCCATGACGGTGCTCGACAATGTCATGTTCCCTCTGAACATGTTCAGCGATGACACCTACCGCGACCGCAAACGCCGTGCGCAGTTCTGCTTAGACCGTGTGAATCTGTCGGAAGCCGGCGGCAAATATCCCGGCGAAATCAGCGGCGGCATGCAGAAGCGTGTGGCCATAGCCCGTGCCATTGCCCTGAATCCGCAATATCTGTTTTGCGATGAGCCTAACTCTGGCTTGGATCCCAAGACTTCTTTGGTGATCGACGGCTTGATACAGGACATTACCCGCGAGTATAACATGACGACGCTCATCAACACCCATGACATGAACTCGGTGATGGGCATCGGAGAGAAAATCATCTTTATTTATGATGGCCATAAGGAATGGGAGGGAAGCAAGGACGACATCTTTACTTCGAGCAATGAAAGGCTGAACAATTTCATTTTCGCTTCGGAGCTCTTTAAGAAGGTTAAGGAAGTGGAGATACAGAATATTGAAGGATGAGGCTGGCTACAGGCCGGTTGCAGAATGTGCCCGCATAAAATAATTCTTCTTTGTTTTTTGATAATTGAAAGAATAACACTAATTTTGCAAGCTCAATCTGAGATGGGAATAAGTATAAATTAAATAAATAATTGTCAGAATGAACGTTTCATTACAAAACATTGACAAGGTGAGCGCGTTGCTCACCGTAAAACTTGAGAAAGCTGATTATCAAGAGAATGTAGATAAGTCGTTAAAACGCCTCCGTCAGAAAATTCAGATGCCGGGTTTCCGTCCGGGCATGGTACCCATAGGGCTGGTGAAAAAAATGTATAGAAAGTCGGTTATGGCTGAAGAGATCAACAAGATGTTGTCTGAAGCGATCCACAACTATGTGCAGGAAAATCATGTGGAGATCTTGGGTGAGCCGCTGCCGGATGAGGAAAAGCAGCAGCAGGTGGATTTCGACACGATGGAAGATTTTGAGTTCGTGTTCGACATTGCGCTGGCTCCCGAATTTGACGTGACGCTGAGTGCGGAAGATAAAGTGGACTATTACACAATCGACGTGACAGAAGACCTGATTGACAAGCAGATCAAGGTGTATACGCAGCGCAACGGCAAGTATGAGCAGGCGGATACCTATGCGGACAATGACATGCTGAAAGGTCTGCTGGCTGAGCTGGACGAGGAAGGCAACGTGAAGGAAGGCGGCATTCAGGTGGAAGGCGCTGTCATGATGCCTTCTTACATGAAGAACGATGAGCAGAAAGCCCTCTTCGCCGATGCCAAGGTGAACGATGTGATCGTGTTCAACCCCTACGCCGCATGGGAGGGAAGCGCCGTCGAGCTGTCTTCCTTGCTGAAGATCGACAAGGAGAAAGCCGCTGAGATGAAGGCCAACTTCAGCTTCCAGATCAACGAGATCACCCGCTTCGTGGAAGGCGAGCTGAATCAGGAGATTTTCGACCAAGTGTTCGGCAAGGACGTTATCAAGAGCGAAGAAGAATTCCGCGCGAAAGTGAAAGAAGCCATTGCCGCACAGTTTGCCGTAGACAGCGACTACAAGTTCATGTTGGACATGCACAAGCTGCTGATGGAGAAGGTTGGCAAGCTGGAATTTGCCGATGCGTTGCTGAAGCGTTCGATGAAGCTGAACAACGAAAACAAGACAGACCAGGAGATCGATGAGCAATATCCGAAGAGCATCGAGGCGTTGACATGGTTCCTCATCAAGGAGAAGCTTGTGAAGGCCAACGGCATCAAGGTGGAACAGGCCGATGTCCAGACCATGGCTCGCGAGACCACCCGCGCCCAGTTCGCGCAATACGGTATGCTGAACATCCCCGACGAGCTGCTGGACAACTATGCCAAGGAGATGCTGAAGAAGAAAGAGACCGTAGAGAATCTGGTTGACCGCGTTATGGAGTCGAAACTGGCTGTAGCCTTGAAACCGCAAGTGACGCTGGAGAACAAAACCGTTTCTTTGGAAGATTTCAACAAACTGTTTGAATAAGAGGGTGCCTGCCGGACTTTGGCAGGCCGACTGAAAAAGCATAAAGAGAAAAACACAGAGTTTGACGCTGATAACTCTGTGTTTTTTTGTGTCTCTGTGTTCTTTTTTGTTTCTTTGCACCCGCATTGGCTGCTTATAGTGAAACAGGATTGGTTTGCAGATTGTAGAGACGCGGTTTATCGCGTCTTCTCGCACAAACGACCCGCACGAACGGCTTCCCCTTTCCAAACAGGCAGGATCTTTTTCGGGTGCCAAGGTGTCGGGCTGAGTTCCGACCATATGATTAAGTAGGATAAACCATATAATATATCATAAAAAGAAAAGAATAGCAAAATGGACGATTTTAGAAAATATGCGACCAAGCATTTGCACATGAATGGCTTGGCATTGGATGAGGTGATCAAGTCGCAAGCCGGCTATCTGAATCCCTACATTCTGGAAGAGCGTCAGCTGAACGTGACGCAACTCGATGTGTTCTCTCGCCTGATGATGGACCGCATCATCTTCCTCGGCACACAGATCGATGACTATACGGCCAACACCCTGCAGGCGCAGCTGCTTTACCTGGACTCGGTCGATCCGGGCAAGGACATCTCCATCTACATCAACTCGCCGGGCGGATCGGTCTACGCCGGTCTGGGCATCTATGACACCATGCAGTTCATCTCCAGCGATGTGGCGACCATCTGTACCGGCATGGCTGCCAGCATGGCTGCCGTATTGCTGGTGGCTGGCGCTGAAGGCAAACGTTCGGCCCTGCCTCATTCGCGTGTGATGATCCACCAGCCGATGGGAGGCGCTCAAGGGCAGGCTTCAGACATTGAGATCACGGCCAGGGAAATTCAGAAGCTTAAGAAAGAACTCTATACCATCATAGCCGACCATTCGCACACACCGTTTGACAAAGTGTGGGCCGATTCCGACCGTGACTATTGGATGACGGCGCAAGAAGCCAAAGATTACGGCATGATAGACGAAGTATTGATTAAAAAATAAGGAATGGCAGATACGAGACGAAAGAACAGATGTAGCTTTTGCGGACGCACGGAAGATGAAGTGGGCTTTCTCATCACGGGAATGAACGGCTTCATCTGCGACTCGTGTGCCGTGCAGGCATATGAGATCACACAGGAGGCCAAAAAAGCCTCTCAAAAAGGCAAGAACCGCCTGAACTTGGACGAGCTGCCCAAGCCCGCTGAGATCAAGGCGTTTCTGGATCAGTATGTCATCGGACAGGACGACGCCAAGCGCCACCTGGCAGTGTCGGTGTACAACCATTACAAACGCCTTCTCCAGCAGGATCAGGGCGACGACGTGGAAATCGAGAAGTCCAACATCATCATGGTGGGCAGCACCGGAACGGGAAAGACCCTGCTGGCCCGCACCATCGCCAAGATGCTGCATGTGCCTTTCACCATTGTCGACGCGACGGTCCTGACCGAAGCCGGCTATGTGGGCGAGGACATCGAGAGCATTCTGACCCGCCTCTTGCAGGTGGCGGATTATAATGTGGCCGATGCCGAGCAGGGCATTGTCTTCATCGACGAGATAGACAAGATCGCCCGCAAGGGAGACAACCCCTCCATCACGCGCGATGTCAGCGGAGAGGGCGTGCAGCAAGGTCTGCTGAAACTCCTGGAAGGCTCCGTCGTGAACGTGCCACCTCAGGGAGGCCGCAAGCATCCGGAGCAGAAAATGATCCCGGTCAACACCAAGAACATCCTCTTTATCTGCGGAGGAGCTTTCGACGGCATTGAGAAGAAAATCGCCCAGCGCCTGAACGCCCACGTCGTGGGCTACAACGCCGTGCGCAACACGGCCGCCATCGACAAGAAAAACCTGATGCAGTACATCGCCCCTCAGGATCTGAAAGCGTTTGGGCTGATCCCCGAAATCATCGGCCGTCTGCCCATCCTGACCTACCTGAATCCGCTGGACCGTACCGCTCTGCGAGCCATCCTCACCGAGCCGAAAAACTCCATCATCAGGCAATACGTCAAGCTGCTGGAGATGGATCACGTCAAGCTGACCTTTGAGGATGCCGTGTTTGAGTACATCGTAGACAAAGCCATCGAGTATAAGTTGGGAGCCCGCGGACTGCGCTCCATCGTAGAGGCGATCATGATGGATGTCATGTTCGATCTCCCTTCCCAACATGCCGACAGCTTTGTCGTGACTTTGGATTACGCCAAGAAACAGCTGGAAAAGGCTAATCTGGCAAGATTGCAAAGCGTCTGAAAATCAGGCGTAAAGAGAGCCTTGCGAGATTTTTTTGAGCGAATCGGAAAAATATTTGGCAGATTATGCTTGAAATTTGAGAACTTGTTTATAACTTTGTTAAGCTCCTTTGTCCGGAAATGGCAAGGATGATAGTCCAATTTAAACCGATAACTTAATAAAATAAGCTAATGAACCATGACAGGGAAGAAGACTAAATTAACAGATGAGCTGAAGAAATACTTCGGGTTCGACACTTTTAAGGGAAATCAGGAAGCTATTATCGAAAACCTGCTGGCCGGCAACGACACCTTTGTGCTGATGCCCACTGGCGGCGGAAAATCTTTGTGTTACCAATTGCCCTCTTTGCTGATGGAGGGAACGGCTATTGTAATATCTCCTTTGATTGCCCTGATGAAAAATCAGGTCGACGCGATGCGCAACTTCAGCGAGGAAGATGGCATAGCCCATTTCATCAACTCTTCTCTGAACAAGGGCGCGATAGAACAGGTGAAAGCGGACATCCTGAGCGGCAAGACAAAGTTGCTATACGTAGCTCCGGAATCGTTGACAAAGGAAGAGAACGTAGAGTTCCTGAAGACGATTAAAATTTCATTCTATGCCGTGGACGAAGCCCACTGTATCTCCGAGTGGGGACATGACTTCCGCCCGGAATACCGCCGGATACGTCCGATCATCAACGAAATAGGACAGGCTCCCGTGATCGCATTGACGGCGACTGCCACCCCGAAGGTGCAGCATGACATCCAGAAAAACCTGGGCATGGCAGATGCGAAGGTGTTCAAGTCGTCGTTCAACCGCCCGAACCTCTACTACGAGGTGCGTCCCAAGACAGCAAACATCGACAAAGACATCATAAAATTCATCAAGAACAATCCGGACAAGTCGGGCATCATCTACTGCCTGAGCCGGAAGAAAGTGGAGGAGCTGGCTGAAATCCTGCAGGCAAACGGCATCAACGCCCGTCCTTATCACGCCGGCATGGACTCGGCCACCCGTTCCAAAAACCAGGATGACTTCCTGATGGAGAAAATCAGTGTCATTGTGGCCACGATCGCTTTCGGCATGGGCATCGACAAGCCGGATGTCCGCTTTGTCATTCACTATGACATTCCCAAGAGCCTGGAAGGATATTACCAGGAGACAGGACGCGCCGGACGGGACGGAGGCGAAGGGCAGTGCATCACGTTCTATACCAACAAAGACCTGCAGAAACTGGAAAAATTCATGCAGGGAAAGCCTGTGGCAGAGCAGGAAATTGGCAAGCAGCTTCTGCAGGAAACGGCTGCCTATGCCGAGTCTTCGGTGTGCCGCCGGAAAACATTGCTGCACTATTTCGGCGAAGAGTATACCCAGGATAATTGTGGAAATTGTGACAACTGTTTAAACCCTAAAAAACAAGTGGAAGCTCAAGATTTATTGTGTACCGTCATTGAAGCCGTCCTGGCAGTAAAGGAGAATTTCAAGTCGGACTATGTGATAGATGTGATACGAGGAAACGAGACTACCGATGTGCTGGCCCATATGCACGAAAACCTCGAAGTGTTCGGATCGGGCATGGGCGAGGAGGAGCGGACATGGAACGCCGTCATCCGTCAGGCTCTCATTGCAGGCTACCTGAGCAAGGACGTGGAACACTACGGACTGCTGAAGGTGACGGAAGAAGGACGCAAGTTCCTGAAACATCCGAAATCGTTCAAGATCGTGGAAGACGTGGATTTTGACGAGCTGGAAGAAGAAGCTCCCCTGCGCGGAGGAGGCGCCTGTGCCGTAGATCCGGCTCTCTACTCCATGCTGAAAGACCTGCGCAAGAAGCTCTCCAAGCAGTTGGAGGTGCCGCCCTACGTCATCTTCCAAGACCCCTCGCTCGAAGCCATGGCCACCATCTATCCCATCACGCTGGAAGAGTTGCAGAATATTCCGGGCGTGGGAGCCGGAAAGGCCAAACGCTATGGCGAGGAGTTCTGCAAGCTCATCAAGCGCCATTGCGAGGAAAACGAGATCGAACGCCCCGAAGACCTGAGGGTGCGCACCGTGGCCAACAAGTCTAAGCTGAAGGTCTCCATCATTCAGGCCATCGACCGCAAAGTGGCCCTGGACGACATCGCCGTCTCCAAAGGCATTGAGTTCGAGGAGCTGCTGGACGAGATAGAGGCCATTGTCTACTCCGGAACCAAGCTGAACATCGACTATTTCCTGAACGACATCATGGACGAAGACCACATGCTGGACATCTATGACTATTTCAAGGAGTCCACCACCGACAACATCGACGATGCCCTCGACGAGCTGGGCGATGACTTCACGGAAGAGGAAGTGCGGCTGGTGCGCATCAAGTTCATCTCGGAGATGGCGAACTGATCCGGAAGGCTCTCCGCCTCGTAACGCGGGTGCTGTAAAGTCCGGATAAGCCTGACATCAGAAATTTTTATCCCTGCATAAGCGGATGGGGCGAGCGGCTTTTCTGCTCTGCCTCGTCCGCTTCTTTTGGATCAGTCTGAAAATCCGGTTGTGAAGCATTATTGTATACTTGGCCAACGAAGCAATA
>CALUOU010000080.1 GCA_944322335.1 uncultured Bacteroides sp. | reverse complement strand
AACTCAATTTCTCGACTCCGGCTGAGGTCTTTTTCAAAAATATTTCGTAATGTTGCACTCGCTGGTTGACTCTGCCCTTTACTTAGACTTTTGCCGTCAAACTCTGTTTCTTCTTCAGAAAGTGATACCTTAGTCACAATGCGCATATCTTGAATCCTCGCATTGACAGCAGGCTCAATCATCCCCATTTCGCTAGCGTATGCACATGCCTTCAGAATAGGAGTCAGGGCATGGTTGATGGTCGCATCACTGTTCAGCTTGACCTCCCGTCGCCACGCTATATACTTATCCAGAAGATCCGGAGTCATATCCCCGACATAGATTGAGTCATGGCGGCTTGTACCGCTTTTGGTAGCACGAAGGAAAGTCTGGAAGATATTCATGCAACTCCTGCCGTTCTCATAACGGCTGCGCCCTATCCTGTTTCTTGAATAATCGGAAGCAAGCCGCTCCATAGCAAACTCCACAAAATCCTTTCCCTGGTCTTTACGAGCCAACGGCTTGTCTGCAAGCAGGCCGGAAATCACCTCGGCGGTAATCTGATTCGGATGAGCCTGATTATACTCCGCAAGAAGTGAATCAACCTTGTCCACACGGGAAAGCAGGAGATTATTCATACGCTTATATTCATCCCCATAGCTGGCACGTAAAGCGCCACGTCCCTGATTCCCATTCGGATTCCAGTCCGCAACTTTCACAAAGACATTGGTTGTCTTTCTGATGACCTGCCGGTTCCAAGTATATTCCAACTCGACAGGATATGCTTTTTCCTTATCCACCTCCTTTGGTGTACGAAGGCGGTATTTGCCCAATGGATATAGTCTTTTCGGTCTTCCCATAAGTTTTTCCTCCCATTTTAATATTCCTGAGGAGAAACAAAGGTAATGTATTTTAGACAAACAAACCCTGTTTCTGAGAAGAAAAACCGCAATTTAGACAAACAAACAACACCATCCAAGACCATAAAATACTAGCAAGACAAACAAATTATCTTTGTTCATCGCGCTAATATTCAATTGTTTAACCTATCTGAAGGCTATTAATACTCCTCTTCGTTGAAGAAGAAATCTTCTTTACTGGGATAGTCGGGCCAGATGTCTTCTATACTCTCATAGATCTCGCCCTCATCTTCCATCTCCTGCAAATTTTCAATTACTTCAAGCGGAGCGCCCGAACGCATGGCATAATCAATCAGTTCGTCCTTAGTTGCCGGCCAAGGAGCGTCTTCCAATTTAGATGCTAATTCCAATGTCCAATACATAATTCCTAAGTATTAAAATTGTGAATATTAAGTCCTCTTCTATTTTTTCGGCAAAAGTATAACAAAATCTTTCACTTGCAACGATTTTCCCAAAATATTTCACCTTTTTTCGCGTCTGCATTCATCTTTCGGGACAGAATGAACAAATAGTCAGACAAACGGTTGATATATGCCAGCACCTCCGCTCCGATTTCCGCCTGAGAGGCCAAGGCTATCACCTTCCGCTCCGCACGCCGGCAGACGGTGCGGCAGACGTGGCACACGGCCGCGCCCCGGCTTCCGCCTGGCAAGATGAAGCCCGACAACGGAGGCAGCCCGCTGTCCAGACGGTCTATTTCCCGCTCGACTTCTGCCACATGTTCGTCTTTCAACAGGCCGGACGCATGAAGCGGGGTCTTCGTCCGGTCGGTGGCCAAATGGGAGCCTACACTGAACAGTGTATGCTGGATGTTTTGTACGAAAAGGCGGTCTTGCCCGTCTGTCAGATAGGTAGCCAGCAGACCCAGTTGTGCGTTCAGTTCGTCTATAGTGCCATATGCCTCCAGACGAAGATCGTCTTTGGCCACGCGTGTCCCGCCTATCAGGGAAGTCTTTCCCTTATCTCCGGTTTTGGTATATACTTTCATTAGTGATTGATGGTTAGTGATTGGTGATTACCTTTTAAATCCATAGTTTACGAAGTTGACAATATAGTCTTGCTTATTCTTAGTGCGGTCGAAAAGGAGGATGCCGAGGTCGTAAAGGTCGAAGGTGACGCCCACTCGCTCGTGCCGCCGCATGGCATGCCACAGCTGCCGCATGGCTTTGGAGGCATGAATGCCCCGCACGGCAAAAACAGACTGGGAGGTGGTCCGCTTCACACAGACCTCAAACACTTGCCTCATCAGGTCCGGACGCGCTTCATCGTGCAGGTAGAGAAATCCCACCGGGACCCCGCTTTCCAGAAACAGCTCGGACAAGTCGTCGGCATGCAGGCAGTCCGCTTCTTCCCTGCCTGCCTGCAGATAGAGCGAGGCTGCCGAAGCGGGGCCAACATCCACCAGCATGTCCGGCCGCGCATAGTTCACCATGCGGAAAAGCAGCCGTTTCAGTTTGCGGCTCTCTTGCCTGGCCCATTCCTTTCCTTTGACAGGGGCCAGCAGCCGCTGCTTCTCTGCCAGGTCTTTATACTTATAGTACATGCCTTCTTCGTAAATGACTCGCGTAATGTAGTCGAAAGCATAGGGCGAATGCACCCCGTAGCCGCGACGGTGGCGAAACCGGCAGAGCCATATCCAAGGGCGCTTCAAGCACAATAAGGTTTGCTTCATGCCTTTCATTCCCGTTAAAAGCTATATCCGAGGGAAAAATCCAACACCACGAAACTCATGCCGTCACTGTCTCCCTCAATGGCCAAGGCATCCTTAGCGTCCAGGACACTCAACTCCATGTTGACACCTGCATAGAAGCTCTTCAGCTGCACTCCACATCCCAAATGCAGGCCGGCGTCAAAACGCTTGAGCAGTCTCTGGCCGTCTGTCTTGCTGAACAGGTCTGCCTCTATGCCTTCCAGCTTCGCCTTTCCGCCTATGCCGTATGCCACGTAAGGCCCATAGTTGAACACCAGCCTGTTGCCATAGCCACGGCGCTTCAGCCAGATCTTCGACTCCACCAGCAGAGGCAGCTGCAAGTAGAGGGGACGGATTTCCAGCCCGCCATCATATTTGGCAGCCCGCCGGACTACCTGCAGGGAAGGGCTGAGCGAGAAATAGCGGGTCAGGTAGAAGTGCGCTCCGGCTCCCGCCCTGAAGCCGATGCCTGTATCGCCATCGTTGGTGGCAGACACGACAACGCCTGCACGCACAAACGGAGTAACTTTCTTCTCCACACGCTGCATGTTCACCAAGATTTCCTCGCCTTCCTCCTGCGGGATGCGGGCACGCATGGAGGCCATGCCAATGGAAGAGATGTATACGCTACGGGCATCGGCCGGCACATTGTCAAAAACGAAACGGCCGTCCAAGTCGGTCACTGTGGAAAGAGACGTTCCGTCCACCGTCACCTCTGCACCGATCATGGGCTGACCGTCTTCCTGATTGTAAACCACACCGGCCACCTGCCTTTCCTGTGCCCAAAGGCTAAAGACGAGCAGGCACATACACATCGATAATAACAACTTTTTCATACGCATTGCTGAGTTTAATATTCTTTGGATGCGACAAATATAAGCTTTTTTTTAACATAAGCCATCATCCGGCTATAAAAAACAGGGCAACCGCATCAAAATCCCGACCGCCTCTCAGCATTTGGCAAACCGGCTGTGTCTGGTTACAATCTGACACTTTGCATTTCTACCCGCCTCAGAATCGCTTGTTTCCGTCCGGATGACCGGATCGCTTCAAAAAACGGAATGAAAATCAGCAACCGTCTGTCTTGCAGACGTATAGCGAAATCCTTACATCTCAAAGAGCGTTTCCACCCCGCCTTTCCCTGCCGTCAAAGGCCGCAAAAACACCCGCCTTTTCCACCGCACGCATACGGTGGTCTCACCGCACGCGCATCGTCCACGCGCCGCACGCATAAACCAGAGCCGCCGCACGCATGTTCCGGCATCGTTCCCATGCGTCATCCGCCCTCTTGTGACACGTGAATCACCCTTCCGACACGGTCTGTCTTGTGTCTTTATACAAAATTTATACGCTCAACGTTCCTGTCCGGGCGGTTTTGGAAATGTATGCTGTAAGCGAATGCAGGAGATCCGCATCTTTATGACAGCAAAACGGGGATTCTGCTGACAGTCAATCCGTCATGAACACCCGTACACATCGGGCCAGAAAAAGCGACGGACGCTTTCTGATGGCAGCTTATCCCGGTTTCACGCTCTGTTTTGATGCGGTTGCCCTGTTATTTTAGGGACATTTCTCTTTTTTCAAAGAAATATTCGTATCTTTGCGCCCATTTAAAACCTTATCTCATAATAAAATGCAGACGAACATAAGTACAAGCCCTTCCTTCCTGATCGTATCGGCCGTACTGCTGACAGCAGCAGTGGCGTGGAGCATCTATGCCGGCATACGCGCCCGCCGTTTACGCGCGGCCAATGCCTTGCCAGACAACGATGACAGCCTTATCACGTTCGGCAACCTGACTCTCTCCACCCGTGACGACTGCTTCTACAACGAACGGCAAGAACGCCTTCGCCTCACTCCCATGCAATATGCCTTGATGGAAATGTTCTACACAAAAGACACACACCGGCTGACGAAGCTGCACATCTGCCGCTCGCTCTGGCCGGGGAAAAACGACGCGGACGAAACGCTCTATGCCCTGATGCGCCGCTTGAAACCCATCGTGGAGGAAAACAGCAACCTCCACATCATCAGCGACAACGGACGAACTTATACGCTGGAATTGGCGGACAAGGGAACGAGGTGACATCTTGGCCGGAACGGGCCTGCCTCACCATAACTCACCAACGGTACTCCCGCACAGCCAGCTCGCCACGCAAAGCGCCCAACGCATTCATGGCAAGCGCCTCCAATTCGTCTTCACCCGGATAGACAAAGACCGGAGCCAAGAAAGAGACCCGCCTGGTCAAGCGCTCCGTCACATATCCGGAATGGGCAATGCCGCCTGTCAGGAGGATGGCATCCGCCTTCCCTTCCAAGGCTACCGCCGCTCCGCCGACAGCCTTGGCGGTCTGATAGATCATGGCGTCAAGCACCAGCGCCGCATGGCTGTCGCCTCCGTCAATGCGCCTCACCACCTCTGCCACATCAGTTGTCCCCAGATGAGCCACAAGACCCGCACGGCCAGATATGCGTCTCTTCAATTCTTCCTTAGTGTACCGGCCCGAAAAGCAGAGGTCGATCAGCTGCCCGGCAGGCAACGTCCCGGCGCGCTCGGGAGAGAAAGGCCCCTCTCCGTCCAACGCGTTGGGCACATCGACGGCACGCCCCTTGCGATGGGCTCCCACCGAAATTCCTCCTCCCAAATGGCAGACAATCAAGTTCAAGTCCTCATAACGCTTCCCTTGTGACGCAGCATGCCGACGGGCAATGGCACGCTGGTTGAGGGCATGCCAGATGGTGATGCGGGGCATGAGAGGAGAACCCGTGACGCGAGCCACTTCCTCCAGCTCGTCCACCACACCCGGATCGGCAATGAAAGCCCGGCAGCCCGGCAGACGGCCGGCCAGCTCTGCGGCAATCAGGCAGCCCAAATTGCAAGCATGGGAGCGAATGGCATGGCGGGCATCATGCAACATGGCTTCGTTCACTTCGTAAACTCCTCCGGGAATGGGCCTGAACAACCCTCCTCTCCCCACAATGGCATCGAAAACAAAAGGCACACCTTCTTCGGACAGCGTGCGCAACACCCACTCTTTGCGGAACGCAAACTGGTCGCTCACTTGAGAATAAGAGGCCAGCTCGTCCACCGAGTGACGGACGGCCCGCACCAGGCGGGGAGCCTCATCGGCATACACCGCTATCTTGGTGGAAGTGGAACCGGGATTAATGGCAAGAATGGAATACATGGTTAATGATTAATGGTTAATGGTTAATGATTAATGGCTGGCGGTCAGGCAGGCCATGGCGAGGCTGTAATACTTGGACAGGCCGGAATCGCTGCGCGAAGGGAGCACCACAGGACAGACAGGTCCCTGCAACAGGCCGGCCATGTCGGCATGAGCGAAGAGAGAGACAGCCTTGTAGAAGGCGTTGCCCGACTCGATATTGGGAAAGATCAGCACATCGGCCTCCCCGTTGATGGGCGAGACAATCCCTTTGATGTCCCCGCTGGTCTTCTCGCAGGCCGTCTTCACATCCAGCGGCCCGTCGATGATGACATTGCCAAATTCTCCGGCCTCAGCCAGCTCCACAATATTCACGTAGTCTAAAGAATGGGGAAACTTGGCGCTCACCTTTTCCGTGCAATGGATCAAAGCGATACGCGGACATTCAATGCCAAACTGACGGCAAGCGCGGATGGCATACCCGATCATCTCGATGCGCTGCTGCAGGCTGGGGCGCGGAATGACGGCCGCATCCGAGAAGAAAAGCAGTTTGTGGTAGGCAGGTATCTGCATCACGGCCAGATGGGTCAGGATCTTGCCCTTGGGCAACAGACCGTGCTCTTTGTCCAGAATGGCATGCAACAGGTTGTCCGTGTTGATGATGCCTTTCATCAGAATGTCCGCCCCGCCCTCGCGCACAATACGCACAGCCAGACGCGCCGCCTCGTCGGGATCTTCCATGGGAATCACCCGCACGTGCCGGAGATACTGGCTCAGACTGGGGTACCGCTCCAAGACGGCCGGATTGCCTATCATGAGAAACTCGGCAATGCCTTCCCTCAAAGCCCGCTCAATGGCATATTCCGTGTTAGGATCGTTGGCACAAACCACGGCAACACGTTTCCTGTGGTTCAGCGTCTGCAAGTGTGCAGTCAGTTGGTCAAATGTCCGGATCGTTTCCATAATGTGTTGTTTTCAACAAATATCCGAAAAAATGTCGATATGTTCAGCATCCGCACCCCATCTTTTTGGTTTATTTAATATCATTTTGACAGTCTCCTGATTTCTGCCGACAAGGGGATCCCGCACGGTCTATCCCGCCATGCGCATTTCTTCGCCCCTTCCTTCGTCATTCTTCGGCCAAAAAGTGTACCTTTGCCGCACTAAACCATAGAGATACCGATATGAATCAGTTGACTTTCCCTCCCTACCTGCAGCCGGGAGACCGCGTCCGCATCGTTTCCCCTTCGGGCAAAATCGATAAGGAGTTCCTCAAAGGGGCTAAAGCGCGCATGGAGTCTTGGGGGCTGGACGTAAGCATCGGCAAACATGCCGACGGGTCACATGGCACGTTTTCAGGCACCGTCTCCCAGCGGCTGGCCGACCTGCAGACAGCATTTGATGACGAACGCATCGCTGCCATCTTCTGCAGCCGGGGCGGATATGGCGCCGTCCATCTGGCAGGGAAGCTCGACTTCAGCGGCTTCAGCCGGCATCCCAAGTGGATCATAGGCTTCAGCGACATCACGGTCCTGCACAACCTGACACAACATGCCGGCTTCGCCTCCTTGCATGCGCCCATGGCCCGCCACCTCACCGTGGAGCCTGCCGATGACCCCTGCACACTGAGCCTGAAAGACATCCTGACGGGACACTTCTCTCCAGAGACCGCCGAAGCGCTCCAGCCTGTCCCCTCCGGATTCCGGTACACCTGCGAAACGCATCCGCTCAACCGCAAAGGCACCGGTGAGGGAATCCTGCGCGGCGGCAACCTGGCTGTATTCTACGGGCTGCGCGGCACCCCCTACGACATTCCCCCGGAAGGGTCGGTACTCTTTATTGAAGATGTGGGCGAACGTCCGCATGCCGTAGAGCGCATGGTGTACAACCTCAAGCTGGGCGGAGTGCTCGAACGCCTGTCGGGACTCGTCATCGGGCAGTTTACCGAATACGAAGAGACCCGCTCCTTAGGCAAAGTGCTGTATGAAGCCTTGGCCGACGTGGTGAGGGAATACGGCTACCCCGTCTGCTTCAACTTCCCTGTGGGCCACGTCCGGCGCAACCTCCCCCTGATCAATGGCGCCCGTGTCACCCTGGAGGTGGGAAGAAAGGATGTAAAGCTGACCTTTCACGTAAGTTAACGCCACACATTACTTGTAAACTCGTAAACCAAAAAAGATATGAAACGAAAAAACATGCTCATCTCCTGCGCGGCCATCCTGCTCGCCTCACTGACAGCCTGCAGCAGCAACCGCAAGGCAGCCGTCTCTGAAAGCGAAACCGACAAGCAGACCGTGGAAGCGCCCCCGTTCGATGCGGACAGCGCCTACAGCTACGTGCAACGCCAAGTGGACTTCGGGCCGCGCGTGCCCAACACGGAAGCTCACCGGGCCTGTGGCGACTACCTGGCGCAAAAACTGGAGGCGTTCGGCGCAAAAGTGTACAACCAGCAAGCCGATCTCATGGCCTATGACGGCACCCTGCTGAAAGCCCGGAACATCATCGGCGCCTACAAGCCCGAAAGCAAAAAACGGATCGCACTCTTCGCACACTGGGATTGCCGCCCCTGGGCTGACCAGGATCCCGACAAACGCCAGCGCCATACCCCCATTCCCGGAGCCAACGACGGAGCCAGCGGAGTAGGCGTGCTGCTGGAGATCGCACGGCTGATCGGGCAGCAGCAACCGGCCTTAGGAGTGGACATCATCCTGCTCGATGCCGAAGACTATGGCGCCCACAACGACTATACCGGCCCGCGAAAAGAGGAGTTCTGGTGCTTAGGCTCGCAATACTGGGCACGCAACCCTCACGTGCCGAACTACAACGCCCGTTTCGGCATCCTGCTCGACATGGTGGGGGGACACGACGCGCAGTTCCGCTACGAAGGCATGTCGGAGGAATATGCCAGACACATCAACCGCAAGGTGTGGAACGTGGCTTCCAGCCTGGGATACGGACAGTATTTCGTCAAGGAGCAAGGCAACTATGCCACCGATGACCACCTGTTCATCAACCAAATAGCCCGCATCCCCACCATCGACATCATCGCCTATAGCGAGGAGCACGATTTCTTTGAGCACTGGCACACCCTGAAAGACGACATGGACGCCATCGACCGGAACACCCTGAAGGCTGTGGGACAGACGGTGCTGCAAGTCATCTTCAACGAAGACTGAACATGAGAAAAGGCAAACCGACGGACTTACTTGCAGAATACTCATAACCAAGCAAAAACGGTTTGCCAATAATTATCCGTTCATTCAGCAAAAGAATGCCGCTCATGCGGACTACTGGCGGGGAGACGCGATGAATCGCGTCTCTACATTCCTAGCAAACTAATTCTGTTCTACTATATATTATAAACGACTTATAAACTCAAAAACTTATGTCTATCAACGAAACGCAAGATGAAATCATCGCCGAATTCAGCGACTTCGACGACTGGATGGACCGTTACCAATTACTGATTGATTTAGGCAGCGAACAAGCGCCCCTGGACGAAGCCTATAAAACAGACCAAAACCTGATAGAAGGCTGCCAGAGCCGTGTGTGGCTACAGGCCGATGAGGCGGACGGCAAGCTTGTCTTCCAAGCCGAGAGTGACGCCCTCATCGTGAAAGGCATCATCGCCCTGCTCATCAAAGTGCTCTCCGGACATACGCCGGACGAGATCCTGAACGCCGATCTCTACTTCATCGACCGCATCGGCCTCCACGAGCATCTCTCCCCCACCCGCAGCAACGGCCTGCTCGCCATGGTGAAGCAGATGCGCATGTACGCGCTGGCGTTCAAGGCAAAAAAACAGTAATTGGGCGGTTAGTGATTAGTGATTGACAATTAGTGATTGACGATCAGCGGCAAGCAGTCAGCAGTACCCTAAACGTTCATTCACCATAAACCTCACTAATCACTGTCCCTGTATTCCAGCAGGTCTCCCGGCTGGCATTCCAACACCTTGCAGAGAGCTTCCAAGGTGGAAAAGCGCACCGCCTTGGCCTTTCCCGTCTTCAGAATGGAAAGATTGGCGGGAGTAAGCTCTATCTTCTCGGCCAGCTCGGTCAGCGAAATCTTGCGGCGAGCCATCATGACATCCAGGTTTACTACAATCGGCATCTGTCTACACGCTCCTTTCTTTTTATCAAATGGTCAAATCTTGCTCTTCTTTCATCTTCACGCCCACGGCAAACACCTCCGTAAACAGCGCCAACAGGATGTAAGAAAGCCAGCTGTATTCCAGCCCGCTGTAGACCACCTCATAACCGGGAATCTCCAGCCGCTCCACCAGCCGGAACGACAGCCATCGGTACACCTCCATCCAGCAGCCCAGCAGCAAAACACTGTAGACAAAGAAACGCATGCGCCGCACGTTCAGCCGCGTGAACACATCGCCTCTCAGCACGGACACCAGCATCCGTACAAAACAGTAGATACCGTAGAACACCAGCGCCAGCAGCGGCAGCCCCAGCAGGAAAAGCATCCCCAACATGGTTGGGGTGCGTTCCGCCTCATAGGAAGCACCGATGCGATTGGCCCAAAAGGGAGCTTGCGTTCCCGATGCCCGGTCATACAGGGTGTCGGGCACGCAGGCCGTCGTGGGACGCACCTCCACATCCATAGACGATACAAACTCCGTCTCATCGCCCGCAGCGTCAAAGCCTTCGCGGAAACCACGGAAGCCGTCCATCACATCCTGGACGATAAAAAACACAATGGCCAACACAGCCAATATCTTGATTCTTTTCATTGTCTCTTGATTCTTCGCGGTCAGTGATTAAAAACGGATCATATGGTCAAGTCCTGCTCTTCCTTCATGTGCAAGCCGATGGCAAACACCTCACCCACAATCAGCGAGCAGATGCCCAGTACCAGCGTGGTGCGCTCCACCATGTCGGAAAAGCTCAACTCATAGCCGCGCAAGGCAAACACGCTTTCCAGCGAGGCGATGCCCATCCACACCAATATGACCTCACAGACAAAATTCGCAACCAACGCCAATCCCAACAAGCGCAGCCGGCGCACGTTCCTCCAGCTGAAGATGTCGAAACGGTTGATGGAGACCACCAGTCGCACAAACAACACCAAAGCCCACACGCCACAGCCAATGTTGACGAACGAAAGCAACATCCTCACCAACGACCCGCCCATACCTTCTTCCGCCGTGGGCACGCTCACCAGCATGGACATGTAAGTAGCGGGAACATAGCTGCCGCCCTTCTCGTTGTAGACAGAGTCTTTCATCAGCTGGCTGACACTCAGTTGCGGCTTCAGGTGAATGCCTTTCATGTTGGCAAACTTGGAGACATCCGTCGGAGGCTCCACTTTCTTATGATCGGCCTCGGCCGCGTTCCATCCGGCCTGAAACCCCATCGAGGCTCCCATGACAAGATAATAGCCGCTCTCGATCACCGACCAGCCCAATACGGCCAGCACGATGACACACAACAAGTTCAATCTCTTTCTCATAGCTGTTCCTGATTATGTTCCAACGTAGAACGGCCAGTCCCTACAACCGGCACCCTGCCCATCCGCCACAGCGACACCGCCAGCAGGGCAGCAGCCGCCACGAGCACAACCGCCAGCACGCCGCCACTCATGCCCGGCACGTCCGTCAGCTCCTCCACCTGTGGGCAACACAGGCCGAGCGCCACTGAAAGGCTGTTGTTCAGCACATGCACCAGGATGCACGGAATCAGGCTGCGCGTGCGCCAGTAGAGCCAGGCCAGCAGGAAACCCATGAAGCAGGCACTCACCACCTGAGCGGGGTTGATGTGGAACAAGCCGAACAACAATCCCGACAGCACAATGGCCGTCGCCGGACGGTACCGCCGCAGAAGCTCCTCCGTGACGGCACCACGAAACAGCATCTCCTCCAGCACCGGACCCAGAAGGGCTATGCAGGCAACGCCCGTCATACCGGACTGGAGCACGTCAAACGTCTGCTCCATCAAGTCCGGAAGGAAGGTCAGCACCGCGTTCAGCCCGCTCAGCAGGACAATCGCGGAAGCACCGGCCAGCACCGTCCAACCCATGAAACCCAACGAGGGAAATCCATACCGTGCCCCGTCATCCTCCAGATAGCCTTTCCGCCACAGATACCAGCCCATGTAGAAGAAGCCGAACAACATCGTGGGAGCCAAGGCCAAACGCTGGGCTTCGGCCACATCCAACTCCCCATCTATCACATACACAAACAACATCGTCACCGGACCGGCCGTCAGCGCGCCCAATATCTGCATGACGAAATAAATCAATACGAGCTTAATCGAAACTTTCATTGCCGCACCTCTCTTTCCACCTCTCTCCGATTAAAAGCACAACACACTTACCAAAGTGGTCAAAGCCACAATCAATGCCATTGCTATTCCAATCATCGTTATTCGTTTTTATTTAACGGTTTATATCTCTATGCCATCTTTCCGCCAACAGGAAATGATCCACAAGCCATTTTAGCCCGATGACGCATTCATGTTGCAAAGGAAACACCTTTTTCTAAATCAGCCAAGAAAAGCGAAGAAAAATTATCGAATATCAATAAATAAGTGATGTATTTCGATAAAATATATCCTTCCTACTCACACTCACCGCTCATCTCCGCCAGCAGCTCTTCGCCGTCTTCCATCTCCTGCATGGCCAGCAGCAGCCATTCATCGCTCTGTTCGCACCACCTGTAAGCCATGTAGTCCACGCCTGTGGCATCGACGCGATAGAGTGTGCGCTCCTTGGACTGGGAATACTCCTGCGCATCGTTGTCCCAGCGGGCCAGCCGCAGCTCGACACCATCAGCCAGGTAGCTCACCTCCATGCAGTAGTAACGTTCATAAGCCTGCGAAGCTTCGGCCCATTTCAAGGCTTCCTTGCGGATGACGCGCCCTTGATCATCATAAGCGAAGCGGTATTCCAAGTGACGGGAGAGCAGACGGCTGTCCGTCACGCGGTACACTTGCTGTGCGGTCACTTGTTCGTCCTCCACCTGGCAATTATAGGCAAACTTCGGACGATCGCTGTTATCACTGTTGTTGCTGAACACGTTTGTTGCGGCTGTCATAGCCATAATCATAGTCATTACCAAAGTCTTCATAAGAGTCTTGTTTTTAGAAATTATACGTTTATTTTTTATGTAATTCAATAATCATTTATCGTTTTTCGATATGCAAAGGAAAGGCTTATTTTTGAACTGTGCAAGAAAAACGAGAAAAATTTATCGAAAAACAATAAAAAACATGCGATTTTCAATAAAACCCTCCTGCTTTTAAGGTTTAACAAGCGTTTTCAGCGGGTTTATGGCTCATACGGCTTCTCACTAAGGGGTGAAAAGTGAAGCCAGTCCTGTCTTTCACCGGGACAGACTGAATGGCAGCGAGTTGGAAGCCACGTGAAAGCGTGAGACTTCCAAACCGTTTTCCCATCAAAATCAAGTTATAGTGCAACAGAATTGGTTTGCGAAAATGTAGAGACGCGATTCATCGCGTCTCCTTGCCAGCAAGCCCGCATGAA
>CALUOU010000079.1 GCA_944322335.1 uncultured Bacteroides sp. | reverse complement strand
ATAGAAAGCATCATCCTTACAATGAAGCTCAACGAAGAGGGAAGGGCATCGCACACGGTTGCGGTGTCCTTTTCTTGGCTTGTCGGCGTTCCGTTTCCTTGCCCTCTCGTTTCCCTTGTCAATTTGTCTCCTTGCCGACTTTGCAGATCTCATAGATTTCCGTAATTTTGCGGCATAATTTATGCCCGTTTCCCTTTGCCTCCCCCATCGTTGCGGGGCAGTCCGGGCAAGGAGAAGACGGGCCATCAACGGATAAGCTATAAGGACATGACAATCAAGGAACTTCAAGCACGATACGCCACCCATCCGCATGTGGCGGGCATGAGACAGCTGTTGAAAGACAAGACGGTAAGGACGATCTATTGCGGCGGGCTTTGCGGCTCGGCGGCTTCGCTTTATGCCTCCACGCTGGTGGAGCAGGCCGTGTCTCCTTTCGTCTTCATTTTGGGAGATTTGGAAGAGGCCGGCTATTTCTATCACGATCTGACGCAGGTGTTGGGCGAGGCGAAGGTGCTGTTCTTCCCTTCCTCGTTTCGGCGGGCCATCAAGTACGGACAGAAGGATGCCGCCAACGAGATTCTCCGCACGGAGGTGCTGGGGCAGTTTCAGAAAGGGGAGAAAGGGCTTTGCGTCGTGACCTATCCGGATGCCTTGGCCGAGAAGGTGGTGTCTAAGCGAAACCTGGAGGAGAAGACCTTGCAGCTGCACAAGGGCGAGCAAGTGGACATGAGTTTCGTGGTGGAGGTGTTGCGCACGTATGGCTTTGAGTATGTGGACTACGTGTATGAGCCGGGGCAATATGCCTTGCGCGGAAGCATCATCGATGTCTTTTCGTTCTCGTCGGAATACCCCTACCGCATCGACTTCTTTGGCAACGAGGTGGACAGCATCCGCACGTTTGAGGTGGAGACGCAGCTCTCCAAGGAGAGGAAAGACGGCATCGTGATCGTGCCCGACCTGAGCCGTTCCTTAGAGAAAGGCGGGACGGACGGCATGGTCTCCTTTCTGGACTTTTTGCCAGACGATGCTGTGCTGGCCATGCGTGACTTCCTGTGGCTGCGCGAACGCATTCAGGCCGTGCACGATGAGTCGCTCACGCCCCAGGCCATTGCAGCCCGCGAGGCAGAAGAGAATGGAGCGATCTCGCTGGACGGGAAGCTGATAGACGGGGGCGAGTTCACCGTGCGCGCTTTGGATTTCCGCCGGATCGAGTTCGGCACCAAGCCCACCGGCACGCCCGATGCCAAGCTCTCTTTCGACACTTCCATGCAGCCCATTTTCCACAAGAATTTCGATTTGGCGGCCGACAGCTTCAAGCGTTACCTGCAGCAAGGCTACACCCTTTACATCTGTAGCGACAGTGCCAAACAGACCGACCGCATCCGGGCGATCTTTGAAGACAGGCAAGACGAAATCGCTTTTACGGCTGTGGAACGCACCCTTCACGAAGGGTTTGCCGACAACACGCTGCGGATGTGCGTCTTTACTGACCACCAGCTGTTTGACCGTTTCCACAAATACAGCCTGCGCAGCGACAAGGCGCGGGGAGGCAAGGTGGCACTCAGCCTGAAAGAGCTGAATCAGTTTACGCCGGGCGACTACGTGGTACATACCGACCACGGCATCGGTCGCTTTGCCGGGCTGGTGCGCATCCCGAACGGGAACACCACCCAGGAAGTGATGAAACTGGTCTATCAAAACGATGATGTGGTGTTTGTGTCCATCCACTCCCTGCACAAAGTGTCCAAGTATAAAGGCAAGGAGGGAGAGATGCCCCGTCTTAACAAGTTGGGCACCGGCGCTTGGGAAAAGCTGAAAGACCGCACCAAGAATAAAATCAAGGACATCGCCCGCGACCTGATCCGGCTTTACGCCCAGCGGCGCGAGGAGAAAGGATTCCAGTTCAGTCCGGACAGTTTCCTGCAGCGCGAGCTGGAGGCCTCCTTCCTGTATGAAGACACTCCCGACCAGAGCAAAGCCACGGCAGAAGTGAAGGCGGATATGGAAAGCGCCCGTCCCATGGACAGGCTGGTGTGTGGCGATGTGGGCTTCGGCAAGACGGAGGTGGCCATCCGCGCGGCTTTCAAGGCCGTTGCCGACAACAAGCAAGTGGCTGTGCTGGTGCCTACCACCGTATTGGCCTACCAGCATTTCCAGACCTTCAAGGAACGCCTGAAAGACATGCCTTGCCGGGTGGAGTATTTGAGCCGTGCCCGCACATCCGCCCAGACCCGTTCTGTCATCAAGGAGCTGGCTGCGGGCGAGGTGAACATCCTGATAGGCACTCACCGCATATTGGGAAAGGACGTGAAGTTTAAGGATTTGGGCCTGCTGATCATCGATGAGGAACAGAAGTTCGGTGTCAGCGTGAAAGAGAAGCTGAGGCAGATGAAAGTGAATGTCGATACGCTGACCATGACCGCCACCCCCATTCCGCGCACCCTGCAGTTCTCGCTGATGGGAGCGCGCGACCTCTCTGTCATTCAGACACCTCCCCCCAACCGTTACCCCATCCAGACCGAAGTGCATACCTTCAACGAGGAGGTCATCGCTGACGCCATCAACTTTGAGATGAGCCGCAACGGGCAGGTGTTCTTTGTCAACAACCGCATATCCGACTTGCCCCAGCTGAAAGCCGTCATCGAGCGGAACATCCCGGACTGCCGCGTGGTGATCGGCCACGGACAGATGGAGCCTGGAGAGCTGGAAAAGGTGATTCTGGATTTTGTGAACTATGAGTATGATGTCTTGCTGGCCACTACCATCATTGAGAGCGGCATCGACATTCCCAACGCCAACACCATTATCATCAACAAGGCTCAGAATTATGGCCTGTCAGACCTGCATCAGATGCGCGGACGGGTGGGACGCAGCAACAAGAAAGCCTTCTGCTATCTGCTGGCTCCCCCTCTCTCGTCGCTCACCGGCGAGGCACGCCGCCGTCTGCAAGCCATTGAGAATTTCAGCGGACTGGGCAGCGGCATACACATAGCCATGCAGGACCTGGACATCCGCGGGGCCGGCAACATGCTGGGGGCGGAGCAGAGCGGATTTATCGCAGACTTGGGGTATGAGACCTACCAGAAGATCCTGACCGAAGCCGTGCGCGAGCTGAAAACCGATGAGTTTGCCGACCTTTACGCTGAGGAAGAGAAGAAAGCCGGCGGCAACGGACAGATCAGCGGGGAGAGCTTTGTGGATGAGTGTCAGGTGGAGAGCGATCTGGAACTCTTGTTGCCGGCTGACTATGTGACGGGCAGCAGTGAGCGCATGTCGCTCTATCGCGAACTGGACGGGCTGACATTGGATAAGGACGTGGCCGATTTCCGTGCCCGTCTGGAAGACCGTTTCGGCTCCGTTCCACCGGAAACGGAAGAGCTGCTTCGGATCGTTCCCTTGCGTCGGCTGGCAGCCAGGCTGGGAGTGGAAAAGGTGTTCCTCAAAGGAGGACGCATGACCTTGTTCTTTGTCAGCAATCTCGGCAGTCCCTACTACCAAAGCCAGGCATTCGGCAAGGTGATCGCCTACATGATGCAATACACCCGCCGCTGCGATTTGCGTGAACAGAACGGGAAGCGCAGCATGTCCATTAAGGATGTGCGTAGCGTAGAGGAAGCCGTCGGCATCCTTCGGGAGGTATTGGCGATGGAGAGCAAATAGCGTTGGTCACTAACCGCTGATCGCTCTCAGAAGATCCTTTCTTCCCATTTTCTTGAGTTCCCGGATGATGGCGGCGCGTTCTTCCGGTTTGTACCAGAAGAAGAAACGGCGTTGAGCCAGCTTTTGCTCTTTGGTGCGGGCGCAATAGACGGGAGCGAGCGTGTAAGGGTGCAGTCCGGTGTACCAGATCTCCGTTGAAACGGTCATGGGGGTAGGGGTAAAGTCCTGCACTTGTTCCAGATGGAAATTCAAGCGTTTCGTGATGACCGCCAGTTCGGCCATGTCCTCTTCGCGGCAGCCCGGATGGCTGGAGATGAAGTAAGGGATGAGCTGCTGGCGGAGACCGGCTTCCCGGTTGATGCGGTCGAAAATGCGTTTGAACTCCTCAAACAGTTCAAAGGAGGGCTTGCGCATGACGTTGAGCACACGGGCGGAAGTATGTTCTGGAGCCACTTTCAGCCGTCCGCTGACATGGCGGGTGATCAGCTCACGGGTGTAGTCGCGTGCCGCCTGGTTGACGGCAGGATCCGGACTTTGGTGGAGCAGGAGATCGTAGCGGACTCCACTCCCGATGAATGACCGTTTGATGCCCGGCAAGGCATCCACAGCCCGGTAAAGGTCGAGCAAGGGGCGATGGTCGGTGTTCAGGTTCGGACAGACGGAAGGATGAATGCACGACGGGCGTTTGCAGCGTTGGCACAATTCCGTGCGTTGCCCTCCCATGCGGTACATGTTGGCGCTGGGGCCGCCCAAGTCACTCAAATATCCTTTGAAGTCGGGCAGCCGCATGACGGCTTCCACTTCCTTCAGAATGCTTTCTTTGGAGCGGCTCACGATGAATTTGCCTTGGTGGGCGGAAATGGTGCAGAAGGCGCATCCTCCGAAGCATCCCCGGTGGATGTTGACGGAAAACTTGATCATGTCGTAGGCCGGAATGCGTTTCCCTTTGTATTTGGGATGAGGCATGCGGGTATAAGGCAAGTCATACGAGCGGTCCAGCTCCTCCGTGGTGAGAGGCGGGTAGGGAGGATTGGCTACCACCGTTTGCTCTCCTACGGCCTGCAGGATGCGTGAGGCATGCCACTTGTTGCTCTCTTCCTCGATGAGCCGGAAGTTGGCGGCCTGTTTCCGTTTGTCTTTCAGGCAAGTTTCGTGGGAAGCCAGGAGCACGTCGCCCGGCAGCTGTTCCACGTCCTTGGCCAGGTAGGCGATTTGTGGCACCGTGTGCCAGTCCTTGCCGGCGGCCATGCGGCGTGCCAGTTCCACGGCCGGCTTTTCGCCCATGCCATAGATGAGGCAGTCGGCTCCGCTATCCGTCAGAACCGACGGACACAGTCGGTCTTGCCAATAGTCATAGTGGGTGAGCCGGCGCATGCTGGCTTCGATGCCTCCCAATACGACCGGCACATCGGGAAACAATTGTTTGAGGATGCGGGTATAGACAATGGAAGGGTATTCCGGTCGCATGTCCGGGCGTGCGTCGGGCGTATAGGCATCGTCGCTTCGCAGACGTTTGTTGGCCGTATATTTGTTCACCATGGAATCCATGCATCCGGCGCTTACGCCGAAAAACAGGCGCGGGCGACCCAGTTTCTTGAAGTCGCGCAAGTCATCGCGCCAGTTGGGCTGGGGCACGATGGCCACCCGCCAGCCTTCCGCTTCGAGCGTGCGTCCGATGACGGCTGCTCCGAAAGAGGGGTGATCCACGTAAGCGTCTCCGCTGAACAGGATAATGTCCGCTTCATCCCAGCCGCGAAGTTCCATTTCTTTTTTGGTGGTGGGAAGCCAGTCGGTCAGTCGGTATTCGTTCATGTCTTATTTGTTGAATTCCACGGTCATATGCTCTCCGTCATAAATCTCACGAAAGCCGATGCCTTGTTCGGCCAAGTATTCCTTGAGGTCGTTGAAGGCATTGGCGTCATTCATCACGATTTCCAGTCTTTCGCCTTTGGGAGCTTCACACAGGGCGATGACGGCAGGGATCAAGGGGCTGTAGTGCTTTTGTCCGCACGTGTCGACAGTTTTCATGCTTTGTTTTCTCCTTCCGGTTGAGGCTGATGGGCGGGAAGCCATTCTTGGTAGAGTCTGACCAGCTGCTGCAAGCCGAAAGCTTTCATGTTGTTGTGGTAAATCACGTCGATGCAGAGGTCGAGCAGGTCTTTGCTGTCCTCTACTTGGGCGGCGATGAGCGAGCGCAGGTTGAGCTTCAGCTTGTCGAGCACGCTTTCATCGATAAATCCTGTGCTGTCGATCAGCCGGTTCAGCAAGTCATATTTTTGGATGGTTTCCAAATGTTCGTCCGATACGGCAAGGGTTCGGGTGCCGGTGGGGTTTGCTTGTAGAGTATATGTCATCTTCTTCTATTTATTTGTTTGTTTTTAGATTGAGTTGTTGGGAGCAAAGATACACTTTTCATCACAGAGTTGATGCTTTTCGGCCTGATTTTTTCCCATTTCCCTTTCTTATGGCTCCATCAGAAACCGCAAGACTGCTCCCATCAGCTTGGCGCGTTCGGCTTCTTCCGCAATGCTTTCCAGAGGGAACCCCATGACATAAGTCCGATAGTCGGTTCCCGGATAGGCGATGGCTGCCGAGCCTTGCCCGTCATTATAAGTCATGGCGGTAAAAGCCGCTGCCACAGGGGTAAGACAGTCCACGGTGGGGACGGCATAAGTGTCCGGATTGGGCTGGCAGCGCAGGGAGCTGCTACAGCCCGATCCGTTGACCTTCAGCGTCTGATCCAAGGAACGTATCGCGGAGGCTGAGGTGTATTTCAGCACTTGGGTTGTAAACGTCCGCTCGCCTTCTCCCTGCATGTCGCTGCCTGTGTAGGCTCCGCTTATCAGCAGATTTCCGCCCGTCTGGCAGTAGGAGGTCAAGGCCCGTCGCATGGGAGCGGGGAAGGTCTTGTAGTATGTCTTCCGGAAGGGAGCCTGCCGGGAATCGTCTTTTTCCAATCCCAGAATGTAGTCCACCGCCTGGTAGTCTTCCAGAGTCACCTGTCCGTCTTCTACGGCTTCATCGCTGCATGAGACAAAGCTGTAGAGTCCGTTGGCCTGTATGGCTTTGCCGTGTATAAACGGGTAGTCAAAAGTGTTGCCTGCCCGTCTGAAGCCTTCCCATTCATCGCCGCTTTCGCCCAAGGTGGATCCTGCATGCTCGCGGTCGAAGTCCGTTTGCGCTCCGCAAATGGAGATGTCATAGAGGTAAGGCACTCCCGGATCCTTCGCCAGGTCGAAGCCTGCCTTTCGGGGCGTGTTGACAACGGCCGGTCCGCTCACGCGGTCAAATCCGTTGACAATCATGATTCTCGCTTTCTCCTGAGGGGCGCAATAGGCGGCGAGCGTTTCCGACGGGAAGCTTTCCCCGCCCCGGTTGATTGCCGTCACTCGAAACGAATAGACTATTCCAGGCTCCAGCCTCACCGAATAGGACGGATCTTTCACCTTCACCCCGTTGTCGAAGCCTCCCCGGCCGATGCGGGTGTAGACAATGTAGGCTTCCGCCTCAGCTGTCGGCTCCTGCGGGTCAGAGGCGGGCTGCCAGGTCAGCTCTATTTCCCGTCTCTTTCGGGTGAACTGCAAGGCGAAGTGGGTGACCGGCAGGGGCTGGACTATGTATTTTTGTCCATGTTGGTTGCACAGGAATCTCAAGATCCCTTTATAGATCGCACGGCTGGCCGTGAACTTGAAGTTAGGGTCGTGTCCCAGTCGCATGTCGGCGAAGTTCTGATGGGAAAGCATCTCCACGATGGCGGACGGCACGGCGGGCAGGCGTGTCTCGCTGTAGTTCCTGTCCCACAGGCTGCGGCGGGTCCATGCCACGTTGAAGTTGGATCGGATATCTTTCTCCAGCTGGCTGAGCAAAAGGTCCGAGAGGTCGCGCGATGCCATTCTTCTGGTGCCGGCTGCCAGCTGTCCGCGATTGAAACGGGTGGTATAGATGCCTAAGGAGCCGATGATCTGGTCTTCGCTTGACACGCCGGCATCGCTGTGTAAGGCGAAACTCATCTCAAACGGCACCCCCAATCCTTCCTCTTGAGGGTTGAACGGCGAGCCTCCTGAAAGGTAGTTCAGCATGTAGGAGCGCACATTGATGTCGTCCGCATAGTCGTTGTCGGCTTGGGGACGGCCATAGACCGAGGCTGGCATTCCGCTCCATTGGGCTGCATAGCGGGCGCCTTCCAGGTAACGGGGAAGGCTGCTGGTGCGGCCGCCGCGCTCGATGTTTCCCATGCCGCCTCCAAAGCGCACGGCATCGGCGCAGACTACTCCCTTTTGCTTGCTCTCGTTGGTAAGCACCACCATGTTGTGCTCATGCTGTCCTTGATCGAACTCGAAGGTGCCGAGATAGACCCATGTGCCGCCTCCCATTTGCTGGTTCACCTGGAACTCTGTCACTCCTCCATTGTGGAAGACAAGGTATTTGGCGTCACTGACGCTTTGCGGCAATGTCAGGTAAGACACATATACGGCATAGCGTCCCGCTTCAGGCAGGTCGGGCACCCACTCGGCAAAGGCGCGGTCTGCTTTCTTCTCTGTGGGGGCAAAGCGGGCCGTTCCGTCTCGGAAGGGGTTTTCGCCGTCTTGATAAGTGGCTTTCCGTTGGGCGAATCCTGGGAGCGGCGCGGTTTGCCAGTGGGATTTCTTGCTCTCTTGCTCAATGTAAAGAGACGATCGGGCGGATACGCTCGTGTCATTGTCCACCACCACCTCGTTGCGCTGGATGTCCCGTTCGCGGGGAGTGAACACATAAGCGCCTGCGTTTTCCAGCATGGGCAAGAGATAGGGCACTACAAACGACTGTGTGAACTGATCCTCGTTGGTGCAGAACAGGCGCGGACGTTGCCAGCCCCATTTGTCTTTGTCGTTCATGTAATACCGGCCATGGCTTTGCCATAAGACGAGATGCCTTCCGTCCAATCCGCGGTCTGCCTGGTAGGGCCGTGAAAGGCAGGCCACCCACGGCTCTCCTTTGTAAGCCAGCCGTTTGTCATACAGGCGGGCTTTGTCCTTTTTCCGTGTCCGATAGTAGTTAGGCACCAGTTCTTCGATGGGTTGTCCCTCAGCTTTCACCACAAGCTCGTAACGCCGGCGGACGGAGCGTGGTAAGATGTCTTTCAGGGTTTCTTCCAGCGTGTTGTAGATGGCTTCTGTTGTTTCCGGTCGGAAGGGCTGGTAGGCAAAGCGGTCGTTGGCATAGAGCGTGAGCGTTTTCTCCTTGGGGTCGAGACGCACGCTGTCCAAGCGGCAAGGGCCTGTCTCAACGGATGCAGCCCGATATTGCTCGAAGAAGGGCCGGACCCGTTTCCCGATCGCTTCTTCCAGTCCGTTTTGGGCAGAGAGCGGGAGGAGACAAGCCACGAGAGAGAGCAGCAGGATGATGAGTCGCATGATTAGTGGTTTGTGATTAGCGGTTAGTGATGACAAAGAGGCGCGAGTTGCGTGAACGTTCCGGAATGTGGATCCGTGCGGTTCGCGCAATCCGCGCCAATGATAGTTTAGACAACCATGGAAAAAAGACCCCGTCCGTTATTCAAACAGACTTCTGAATTTTTTGAATATCTTTTCCTTGACGGTCGTGCTGGGCTTGAAGTTGTCCGACTCCTTCATCGTCTCCAGCGCCTTTTTCTCGTCTTTGCTCAGGGCTTCAGGCACGTAGATGCTGACATTCACCAGCAGGTCTCCTGTGCCGTAGCCGTTGATGTCGGGAAGTCCTTTTCCTCTCAGGCGGAGGATTTTGCCGGGTTGTGTGCCTGCTTCGATTTTGACTTTCACTTTGCTGTCAATGGTGGGCACTTCCACGGTTCCACCCAAGGCGGCGGTGGGGAAGTCCAGCAAGAGGTTGTAGGCCACGTCATTGCCGTCGCGGATCAGTTCCTTGTCCGGCTCCTCCTCGATCAGGATGAGCAGATCGCCCGGAATGCCGTTGTGTTTTCCGGCATTGCCTTTGCCGCTCATGGAGAGCTGCATGCCATCGGCCACGCCTGCCGGAATCTTCACGCTCACCACTTCTTCGCCATAGACAATGCCTTCGCCCGCGCATTCTTTACATTTCTGCTTGATCACCTTGCCTTCGCCGCCGCAAGTGGGACAAGTGGTGCGGGTCTGCATGGTGCCTAAAAAAGTCTGCTGCTTGCGGATCACGGTACCTGTGCCTTTACACGTAGGACAGGTCTCGGCACTTGATCCGGCTTCGGCGCCTGTGCCGTGGCAGTGGGAACATTGCACATATTTTTTCAGCTTGAACTTTTTCTCCACTCCGGTTGAGATGTCCTTCAGGCTCAGCTTCACCTTGACGCGCAAGTCTGACCCCCGGAAGCGGCTGGCTTGTGTGCCTCCTCCGCCGAATCCGCTGGCGAAGTCGCCGAATCCGCCCCGTCCGCCGAAGATGTTGCCAAACATGCTGAAGATGTCGTCCATAGACATTCCTCCGCCGAATCCTCCTCCGAACGGTCCGCCGTTGCCTGCGGCGCCTTCCACGCCTGCGTGCCCGAACTGATCATAGCGTGCCCGCTTGTCCGGATCGCTCAGCACGTTATAAGCTTCGGCAGCCTCTTTGAATTTCTCTTCAGCCTCCTTGTCGCCCGGATTCCGGTCGGGGTGATATTGGATGGCTTTTTTCCGGTAGGCTTTCTTTATCTCTTCTGCGGAGGCGGTCTTCTCCACCTCTAACACTTCGTAATAGTCTCTTTTTCCCATCTTGTCTCAGTTTCTTATTCGCCAACAACTACTTTGGCATGACGGATCACCTTATCGTTCAGCGTATATCCTGTCTGCACACAGTCCAAAATCTTGCCTTTCAGCTCTTCCGACGGAGCGGGAATGACGGCGACAGCCTCATGATAGTCCGTGTCGAGCGGTTTTTCTTTGGTGTCGATCACTTTTACGCCGTTTTGTCCCAAAGCAGCGATAAACTTATGATAGATGAGCGAAACGCCTTCTTTCACAGCGTTCACGTCGGTAGCCGTCTCCATGTTTTGGATGGCCCGTTCCAGGTCGTCCACAATGGGCAGGATGCTGCTGATGCTCTTTTCGCCGCCGTTCAGGATAAGTTCCGCCTTTTCCTTCATTGTCCGTTTGCGGTAGTTGTCAAACTCGGCAGAGAGGCGCAAGTATTTATCCTTCAGCTCGGCCATGTCTTGCTTGGTCTTTTCCAGTTCTTGTGCCATTTCCTCTTCTTCATTCAGAGGAGCTTCAGCCTCCTGTCCGGCCTTCTTCTCTTCTTGTTGTTCCTCTTGTTCCTTGTTGGAAGAAGCTTGGTTGTCCTTCAATTCTTCTTCTTTCATGTCTTTTTCTTTCGGATCCATATTCTTATCTTTTTTATATTTGCACATTATGTTGGATGAAAATCCCGTTGCCGCCCCACAAAAACTTTGCCAAAACGGCTGAGACGCATAAAGTCGGCGCAAAGGTAGTGCTTTTCTGTCAGATTGACGTTCTTTTGCCGCTTCATTCTTCGTTCTTCCTTAAAAAAGTAGTACCTTTGCGACCGGATTGTTTAAGGAGTTGAAAAGTTAGTGGATTAAACAAGTTTAAGTATGACAGATTTGATTTACAGGCCGCGTCTCTCACATTAAGGCTGATCAGATCCGTCTCACGATGATCAATGTATATATAAAAATAGGTATGATTACAGCAACAAACGTTTCCGTACAATTTGGTAAAAGAGTATTGTTTAACGATGTGAATCTGAAGTTCACAAGCGGCAACTGCTACGGCATCATTGGAGCCAACGGGGCAGGAAAGTCCACCTTTCTCCGGGTCATCTCCGGCGAACTGGAGCCTACCACGGGCAGTGTGACCCTCGGTCCGGGCGAACGCCTTTCCGTGTTGAGCCAAGACCACTTCAAGTGGGACGCTTATACGGTGATGGATACGGTCATGATGGGGCACAGTGTGTTGTGGGACATCATGAAGCAGCGCGAAGCCTTGTACGCCAAAGCCGATTTCACAGACGAAGACGGCATGAGAGTGTCGGAATTGGAAGAAAAATTCGCTGAGCTGGACGGCTGGAATGCCGAGAGCGATGCGGCGACCCTCTTGAGCGGGCTGGGCATCAGGGAAGACAAGCACTATGTGCTGATGAGCGAGCTGAACAACAAGGAGAAAGTGCGTGTCATGCTGGCGCAGGCTCTTTTTGGCAATCCTGACAACCTCCTGCTTGACGAGCCTACCAACGACCTGGATATGGAGACTGTGACTTGGCTGGAAGACTATCTGGCCAATTTTGAGCATACGGTGCTGGTGGTGAGCCACGACCGTCACTTCCTCGACTCGGTCTGCACCCATACGGTGGACATCGATTACGGCAAGATCAACCTCTTTGCCGGCAACTACAGCTTTTGGTACGAGTCCAGCCAGCTGGCTCTCCGCCAGCAGCAGAACCAGAAGGCCAAGGTGGAAGAGAAACGGAAAGAGCTGGAGGAGTTTATCCGGCGTTTCAGCGCCAATGTGGCCAAGAGCAAGCAGACGACCAGCCGCAAGAAGATGCTGGAGAAACTGACTGTGGAGGAGATCAGGCCCTCTTCCCGGAAGTATCCCGGCATTATCTTTACGCCTGAGCGTGAGCCGGGCAATCAGATATTGGAAGTGTCGGGGCTGACCAAGACGCTGGATGACGGTACGGCACTTTTCCGCGACGTGAATTTCAACGTGGAGAAGGGGGACAAGATTGTGTTCCTTTCCCGCGATCCGCGCGCCATGACCGCCCTCTTTGAGATCATCAACGGCAACATGAAACCCGATGCCGGGCGTTACAGTTGGGGCGTGACCATCACCACTGCCTACTTGCCTCTGGACAACACGGCCTTTTTCAACACCGACCTGAATCTGGTGGAATGGCTTAGCCAGTTCGGCGAAGGCAACGAGGTGTATATGAAGAGCTTTTTGGGACGCATGCTGTTTTCCGGCGAAGAGGTGCTGAAGAAAGCGAGTGTGCTTTCCGGAGGTGAGAAAATGCGTTGCATGATAGCCCGTATGCAATTGCGCAACGCCAACTGCCTCATTCTGGACACGCCGACCAACCATTTGGACTTGGAGTCCATTCAGGCTTTCAACAACAATCTGAAGATCTACAAGGGAAACATCCTGTTCTCTTCACACGACCATGAGTTTATCCAGACTATTGCCAACCGCATCATTGAGCTGACCCCCAACGGCATCATTGACAAGATGATGGAGTATGACGACTATATCACGTCAGACCACATAAAGGAGTTGCGGGCACGGATGTACGGGGCATGAGACATGGATTGTGCGTGCGACTGCCGGACGGCACGCGTGCGACAGCCGGACGCGACGCGTGCGTTGGTCGGACGGCACGCGTGTGGCAGCCGGACGCGACGCGTGCGTTGGTCGGACGGCACGCGTGTGGCAGCCGGACGCGACGCGTGCGTTGGTCGGACGGCACGCGTGGTTCAGGCAGGTGTGTTCCCCTGTCTGTTGCCATGGCAAGAGACGATGATCTGGATTTTGCGAAAATCTGTGTCGTCTACGTCAAAAAGCAACTTGATTTCACCTCCTTTTCAACTTGATTTTAAGAAAAACCTTGTTGAAAGTTTCACGCTTTCAATAAGGATTCAAATGTGTGATATTCAGTTGGTTCAGGTGAAAGATAGGGTTGCTTTCACCCTTCATTTCACCTTTCACGGACTTTCATACACAGCTGTCGCAACTCATTTATACACAACGCTTTCTGGTGAAACATTCCATTACCCCTCCTTCCACGGGGGTATTTCTTTCACTTTCTGTGTGAAAGCTCCTGTTTGTTGACATCCCCAATGTCGTTTGACCGGTTTGCACCCTAAAAATGACTGATTTCTATACTATATTTGACCGATTTCTATACGGTGGATGAAAAACAGGCGTTGAGGCTATGGGCAGGAAATGCGGGATCAGACGGAAAATACGGTTGCGAAGCATGATTGGATACTTGG
>CALUOU010000078.1 GCA_944322335.1 uncultured Bacteroides sp. | reverse complement strand
TTTGTCAGGCAGCTTTTGACAGGCATTCCGAAGCTCCTGCCATCTTCTGAAAATGCCCGTTATTGTTGTTGCAGGGAATTCAAGGAACGGGCGGAAGAGACGAAAATCTGGCAAATATTTTCTCCCCGCCCGCAGCCTGTTTGAACGGCTTATCCGGCTTTCTGCAAACATGTCATTGTTTACAGACCGTTTTTGGACTCTAATAAGCCTGGTTGTGTACCCCGCTCACGGCCCGTCCGCTGGGGTCGTTCATGCAGGTAAAAGCCTTGTCCCATGCCAAGGCTTCAGCCGTGCTGCACGCCACGCTGGGCACACTGGGCACAGCCGATGCCGCGCTGTCGCTGGGAAAGTGAGCGGCAAAGAGTGTGCGGTAGAAATATTCTTCCTTGTTGCGCGGCGGATGGATGGGGAAACGTTCGGCGGCGTGCGCCATCTCGTCATCGCTTACACTTTCGGCGGTGATGCGTTTCAAGGTATCTATCCACGAATAGCCTACCCCGTCGGAGAATTGCTCCTTCTGCCGCCATGCCACTTCGTCTGGCAACAAAGGCGCAAAAGCCTCGCGGAGGATTTTCTTTTCTATCGTGGCACCGGGACACATCTTAGCCGACGGATTAAGCCGCATCGCCACATCCAGAAACTCTGTGTCGAGAAAAGGCACACGGCCTTCCACGCCCCAGGCCGCCAGACTTTTGTTGGCGCGGAGACAGTCATAGAGGTGCAGTTTGGAGAGCTTGCGCACAGTCTCTTCGTGGAAGGCGCGGGCATCGGGTGCTTTGTGGAAGTATAGGTAGCCGCCGAATATCTCATCGGCTCCCTCTCCGGAAAGCACCATTTTTATTCCCATGCTCTTGATGACACGCGCCAGAAGGTACATCGGCGTGGAGGCACGGATGGTGGTGACATCGTAGGTCTCGGTGAAGTAGACCACATCGCTCAAGGCATCCAGCCCTTCCTGTATCGTATAGTTTATCTCGTGATGCACGGTGCCGATGTGACGGGCCACCAGGCGGGCTTTCTCCAGGTCGGGCGCGCCATGCAGACCTACGGCAAACGAGTGCAGCCGGGGCCACCAGGCAGCTTCACGGCCTCCGCTTTCGATGCGGTTTTTCGCATACTTCTGTGTCACGGCACTGATGATGGAAGAGTCCAGTCCGCCGCTCAGCAATACGCCATAGGGCACATCGCTCATCATCTGACGCTTTACGGCTTCTTCCAGTGCCATGCGCAATTCTTCCTTACTGGCCGGGTTGTTTTTCACATTGTCATAAGAAAACCAATCGCGCAGGTAATATCTCCTGGGGGCATTGTCGTGGCTTGTCAAAACATGTCCCGGCGGGAAGGGCTCATAACGGTCGCATTGGCCTTCCAAGGCTTTCAGCTCACTCGCCACGTAGAGCAGTCCATCCCGGTCGTATCCATAATAAAGAGGGATCACTCCGATGGGGTCGCGGGCGATGAGGTATTCATCCCGTTCCGCATCGTAAAGCGCAAAGGCGAATATCCCGTCCAGTTCATTCAGGAAACTGTCCCCTTTCTCCCGATAGAGCGCAAGGATAACCTCACAGTCGCTTCCGGTCATAAACGGATACTTTCCGGCATACCTCCGGCGCATATCCTGATGGTTGTAAATCTCTCCATTGACGGCCAGCACCTGTTTCTGGTCTGGACTGAAAAGCGGCTGGCGTCCTGATTCGGGATCGACAATGGCCAGACGCTCATGGGCCAATATGGCTGAGCCGCCACAATAAATGCCACTCCAATCGGGTCCCCGATGACGTATCTTACCACTCATTTGCAATGCCTTTTGTCTCAAGGCAGGTGTCTGCTGTTTGATGTTGAAAATCGAAACGATACCACACATATTATATATTGTATTAAAGATTGATCTCAGTCACTATTATTAAGCTAAGTATATGCTGCAAAAGTAATGCATATTGTTACTGTTTATGCTAAATATGATGTATTTTGTCGTTTTGAAATTCGTACTTGTTACATATAGATATGTATTTATACGTAATAGCGTCTGATTGAAACCAAAAACGCCATTTTTGCTTTTAATTTGATATTCGCTTTTAATTGGTGGAAATAAAAAGATGCTTTTATGATTGTTATTATGTCAAAACATCGTATATTTGCATCGGATTAAGGCAAAAAGATATAAAAACGACAATTTGAATATGAAAATGGCAACTACGGTTAAGTTCACTAAAATGCAAGGGGCAGGCAATGACTACATCTATATATATGGCAGTCCGATAGCCGATCCGGCCGGTATGGCACGTCGGTGGAGCGACCGTCATACGGGGATAGGCGGGGACGGACTGGTCCTGATAGGCCGTTCAACGCTGCCGGGAGCCGACTTTACGATGCGTATCTTCAATGCCGATGGGTCGGAAGCCCTGATGTGTGGCAACGCGTCGCGTTGTATCGGCAAGTATGTGTATGAAAAAGGTCTGACGGATAAGACCTCCGTGAGGCTGCATACCCGTGCCGGCGTTAAGACATTGAGGCTGCACGTTGGCGATGGAAACCGCGTGGAAAGTGTCACGGTGGACATGCAGGAGCCGTGTCTGTCTGACCGGCGGCTGCTGGCCACGGAAGATGGTTCGATGTTGGAAGGCTTCATAACGGCAGACGGACGGGAACTGTGCGGCACGTTTGTCTCCATGGGCAACCCGCATTTCGTTATTTTTACTGACGATGCGGAGGATGTGGACATAGCCAGGCTGGGAAGCGCTTTGGAGACAAATCCTCTGTTTCCTGAACGGTGTAATATCGAGTTCGCCAGTTTGGCGGGCGACGGGCGCATACGCGCAAGGGTTTGGGAGCGCGGAAGCGGCATCACTTTGGCGTGCGGCACAGGAGCTTGCGCTACCGCCGTGGCGGCTGTGCTGACCGGGCGCTCCGGACGGAGAAGCCGTATCGTCATGGACGGAGGGGCGCTGGATATAGTCTGGAGCGAGGCTGACAATCACGTCTACATGACCGGTCCGGCCGAGGTTGCCTTTGAAGGGGAAATCGAAATGGAATAATTTTAAGAGAAAGACAATATGGCTTTAGTAAACGAACATTTTTTGAAATTGCCAAACAACTATCTGTTTGCTGACATAGCGAAGAAGGTAAATGCCTTCAAGGTGTCGCATCCCAACGCAAAGGTCATCAGTCTGGGCATTGGCGACGTGACACAACCTCTCTGTCCGGCTGTGACGGAAGCTATGCACAAAGCGGTGGACGAGATGGCAACCAGCGAAGGCTTCCGGGGCTACGGTCCGGAGCAGGGCTATCTGTTCCTGCGGGAAGCCATTGTGAAGAACGATTTCCTGCCGCGCGGCATTCATTTGGATCCGTCCGAGATATTCATTAACGACGGAGCCAAAAGCGATACAGGCAATATCCAGGAATTGGTGCGCTGGGACAACAGCATCGGCGTGACCGACCCGATTTATCCGGTCTACATCGACTCGAACGTGATGATAGGACGTGCGGGAGAACTGGAGGAAGGCAAATGGAGCAACGTCGTCTACCTGCCTTGTACGGCAGAAAACAATTTTGTCCCTCAACTGCCTGACCGGCGGGTGGACATCATCTACCTGTGCTACCCGAACAACCCTACGGGTACCGTCATCTCGAAAGAGGAGCTCCGCAAATGGGTCAACTATGCGCTGAAGAACGACACGCTCATCTTTTATGACGCGGCCTATGAGGCATACATCCAAGACCCGGACATTCCTCACTCGATTTACGAGATAAAAGGAGCGCGGAAGGTGGCTGTCGAGTTCCACAGCTATTCCAAGACGGCTGGATTTACAGGCGTTCGGTGCGGCTATACGGTGGTGCCCAAGGAACTGACGGCTTCTACGCTGGAGGGAGAGCGGATCGAGCTGAACCAGTTGTGGTACCGCCGCCAATGCACCAAGTTCAACGGGACGAGTTACATCAGCCAGCGTGCGGCTGAGGCCATCTATACGCCAGAAGGCAAGGAACAGGTGAGGAAAACCATCGCTTACTACATGGACAACGCCCGTACGATGCGCGAGACGCTTTCCGGTCTCGGCCTGGAGGTGTTCGGTGGAGAGAACGCGCCTTACATCTGGGTGAAGACACCCGCTGGAGAGGACAGCTGGAAGTTCTTTGTGCAGATGCTTTACAATGCCCATGTGGTATGCACGCCTGGCATCGGTTTCGGACCAAGCGGCGAAGGGTATGTCCGCCTCACGGCATTCGGCAGTCATGAGGACTGTGCCGAAGCGATGGAGCGGTTGAAGAAATGGATTTGAAACGGATAAAATTGAAACGGATAACAACTAAACTTTCACACAATGACAAACTTAAGATTTAAAGTAGTAGAAAGCGCTTTTGGCAAAAAGCCTTTGAAAGTGGACACACCGACAGAACGTCCGTCGGAATATTTTGGCAAAAATGTTTTTAGCCGTGCCAAGATGTATAAATACCTGCCTACATCGGTGTACGAGGCTATGATTGACGTGATGGACAACGGTGCCAGCTTAGACCGTTCGATAGCTGACGCTGTGGCTGCCGGCATGAAGAAGTGGGCGGAGGAAAACGGAGTGACGCACTACACGCACTGGTTCCAGCCGCTCACAGAGGGCACCGCCGAGAAGCACGACGCTTTCATCGAACACGACGGAAAAGGCGGCATGATAGAGGAGTTCTCCGGCAAGCTGCTCGTACAGCAAGAGCCTGACGCAAGCTCGTTCCCCAACGGCGGCATACGCAACACCTTCGAGGCGCGCGGATATTCGGCTTGGGATCCCACCTCGCCCGTCTTTATTATGGACGACACGCTTTGCATCCCTACTATATTCATCTCTTACACGGGGGAGGCGCTGGACTATAAGGCACCGTTGCTTCGTGCGCTCCATGCGGTGAACGTGGCCGCCACGGAGGTGTGCCGTTACTTTGATCCCGCTGTGAAGAAGGTTATCTGCAACTTGGGCTGGGAACAGGAGTATTTCTTGGTGGACGAGGGGTTGTACAACGCCCGTCCTGACCTGGTGTTGACCGGCCGCACGCTCATGGGGCATGATTCCGCTAAGAACCAGCAGATGGAAGACCACTATTTCGGCACCATTCCCGACCGGGTGCAGGCGTTCATGAAGGATCTGGAGATACAAGCCTTGGAACTGGCCATCCCGTGCAAGACGCGCCATAACGAAGTCGCGCCCAACCAGTTTGAGATAGCTCCTATCTTCGAAGAGACCAACATCGCCAACGACCATAACATGCTGTTGATGTCGCTCATGAAGAAAGTGGCCCGCAAGCACGGTTTCCGCGTGCTGCTGCACGAGAAGCCCTTTGCCGGCATCAACGGTTCGGGCAAGCACAACAACTGGAGCTTGAGCACCGATACGGGTGTATTGCTCCACGCGCCGGGCAAAACTCCTGAAGAAAACCTGCGTTTCGTCACTTTCGTGGTGGAGACACTCATGGGCGTGTACCGCCACAACGGACTGCTCAAGGCATCGATAATGAGTGCCACCAACGCCCACCGGCTGGGCGCGAACGAGGCTCCTCCGGCCATCATATCATCGTTCCTTGGCAAACAGCTCAGCGAACTTCTCGACCACATCGAGAAAAGCGACAAGAACGACCTGTTCAACCTGATGGGCAAGCAGGGCATGAAACTGGACATCCCGGAGATACCGGAATTGCTCATCGACAATACCGACCGCAACCGCACGTCGCCTTTCGCCTTCACGGGCAACCGCTTCGAATTCCGCGCCGTGGGCAGCGAAGCTAACTGCGCTTCGGGCATGATTGTGCTCAACACGGCAGTGGCCGAAGCTTTGGCGGACTTCAAGCGTCGGGTGGACGCGCTCATCGGAGAGGGACAGGAGCAGACCGCTGCCATCCTCAGCGTATTGCGTGAGGATATCAAGACCTGCAAGCCCATACGCTTTGACGGCAACGGCTATTCCGAAGAATGGGTGGAGGAGGCCAAACGCCGCGGACTGGATTGCGAGACGAGTTGTCCTGTCATCTTCGACAATTACTTGTCTGAGGATTCCGTACGGATGTTTGAAGCGATGAACGTGATGAGCCGCAAAGAGCTGGAAGCGCGCAACGAAGTGAAATGGGATACCTATACCAAACGCATTCAGATAGAAGCGCGTGTTATGGGTGACATCACGATGAACCACATCGTGCCTGTGGCCACGCACTATCAGAGCCAGCTGGCCAAGAACGTGCAGAACATGCGCCAGATATTTCCGGCGGAGAAGGCCGACAAGCTCTGTGCACGCAACATGAAACTCATCGAGGAGATCGCCGAGCGCACGCAGACCATCGAGACGGGCGTGGAGGAACTGATCAACGCCCGCAAGGTGGCGAACAAGATAACGGATGAGCGTGAGAAAGCCATTGCTTACCACGATACGGTAGAGCCCAAGATGGGGAAGATCCGTTACCAGATAGACAAGCTGGAGCTGATTGTGGCTGATGAATTGTGGACATTGCCCAAGTATAGAGAGCTGCTGTTTATCAGATAATGCTTTCAGACATCAAACCTTAGTTGCAAAATTCGGGCGCGGAGGACTGGGAAGTCGGACTGCGCCTTTTGCAGCATATGAATAGAAAACTTAAAATATTGAAACATGAGAAATGGATTATATAACCCTGCCAATGAACACGACGCATGCGGTGTCGGGATGGTAGTCAATATCCATGGCAACAAAAGCCATGAGCTGGTAGACAATGCGCTGAAGGTGCTTGAAAACATGCGTCATCGGGGCGCGGAAGGTGCTGACAACAAAACTGGTGACGGCGCAGGTATCCTGTTGCAGATACCGCACGAATTTATCTTGCTTCAAGGGATACCGGTACCCGAAAAAGGCAAGTACGGGACGGGCATCGTATTCCTGCCCAAGGACAGCAGACGTCAGCAGGACATATTGAGTGTAATGATTGAAGAGATAGAACGCGAGGGGCTCTCGCTCATGCATCTGCGCAATGTGCCGACCCATTCGGCCTGTTTGGGCGAGACTGCCCTTGCCAGCGAACCGGACATCAAACAGATGTTCGTGACCGGTGTCAGCGATGAGCGTGTACCGATGTTTGAACGCACTTTATACTTGGTGCGCAAGCGCATAGAGCGGCGGGTCAATGACAAAGATTTCTATGTATGTTCGCTTTCGGCGCATACCATAATATACAAAGGCATGCTGTCCAGTCTGCAACTGCGCCAGTATTACCCCGATCTGACTAACAGATATTTCACCAGCGGTCTGGCACTGGTCCACTCCCGTTTCTCCACCAACACGTTCCCTACGTGGAGCTTGGCGCAGCCTTTCCGCTTGTTGGCGCATAACGGAGAAATCAATACCATCCGGGGAAACCGGGGGTGGATGCAGGCACGGGAGAGTGTGCTCGGTTCGGAGGCCATTGGCGACATCAAAGAGATTTCTCCCATCGTGCAGCCGGGCATGAGCGATTCGGCCAGTCTGGACAACGTGTTTGAGTTCTTTGTGATGTCGGGGCTTTCGCTGCCTCATGCCATGTCGCTGATGGTGCCCGAAAGCTTCAATGACAAGAACCCCATATCGGAAGACCTGAAGGCTTTCTACGAGTATCATTCCATCCTGATGGAGCCGTGGGACGGACCTGCGGCGTTGCTCTTCAGCGACGGACGCTACGCTGGCGGCATGCTCGACCGCAACGGACTGCGCCCTGCCCGTTACACGATCACCAAGAATGACACGATGGTAGTGGCTTCTGAAGTGGGCGTGATGGACTTTGACCCGTCTGAGGTTGCGGAGAAGGGACGGCTGCAGCCAGGCAAAATCTTGCTCATTGATACACAGGAAGGCAAGATCTATTATGACGGAGAGATAAAGGAGCGTCTTGCCGCCGAGCATCCCTACCGGCAGTGGCTATCGGCCAACCGCATCCAACTGGAGAAGCTGAAGAGCGGGCGCAAGGTGGACAATGCCGTCAGCGATTTGGTGCGCCGTGAACTGATGTTCGGTTTCGGTGCGGAAGATGTGGACCAAACCATCGTACCGATGTGTGTTAACGGGCAGGAGCCTACGGCGGCTATGGGCAATGATACACCTTTGGCCGTGCTCAGCGACCGTCCGCAGCCGTTATTTAATTACTTCCGCCAGCAGTTCGCCCAGGTGACCAATCCTGCCATCGACTCCATTCGCGAAAGCCTCGTCATGTCGCTGACCGAATACATCGGCCGTGTCGGTTCGGGCATCCTGCGTCCCGACGCGTCCAACTGCAAGATGGTGCGCCTGCCTCATCCGATACTGAATAATACTCAACTCGACATCCTGTGCAACATCCGTTACAAGGGATTCAACACCGTGAAGCTGCCCATGCTTTTTGAGTGCGCTAAGGGCGAAGGCGGATTGCGTTCAGCGCTTGACTATCTCTGCAAGGAGGCTGCCCGCAGTGTAGACGAAGGCTGCAATTACATCATCCTTTCCGATCGCGACATCGATGAGACGCACGCTGCCATTCCGTCATTGCTGGCGGTCAGTGCCGTGCATCATTACCTTATTTCAGCAGGCAAGCGTGTGCAGACTGCCCTGATTGTGGAGAGCGGCGAGATACGCGAACCGATGCATGCCGCCCTTTTGCTGGGCTACGGCGCATCGGCCCTGTGTCCCTACATGGTGTTTGCTGTATTAGATGACCTGGTAAAGCACAAGAAGGTGCAGGAGAACTACGAGACGGCTGAGGCCAATTACATCAATGCCATGAAGAAAGCCTTGCTGAAGATTATGGCGAAGATGGGCATCTCTACCATCCGATCGTATCGCGGAGCCAAGATATTCGAAGCGGTCGGCCTGTCGGAGAGTCTGCTCAAGGCTTACTTCGGCACGGAGACATCCACCATAGGCGGTATCGGTCTGGAAACGATAGCCCGCGATGCCATTGCGATGCACGATGCGGGATTTGCCAAAGATGCAGAAACCGGCTTCTTGCCCAACTTCGGACAGTTCCATTACCGCAAGGACGGTGTACGCCATGCTTGGAATCCGGAGACTATCGCCACGCTCCAGCTGGCTACGAGGACAGGCGACTACGGGAAATACAAGGAGTTTGCCCGGCTGGTGGATCACAAGGAGGATGCCATCTTTATCCGTGACTTTCTTGACTTCAAGCGTGCCGCTACACCGATAGACATCGATAAGGTGGAACCGGTAAGTGCCATCGTGAAGCATTTCGTGGCAGGAGCCATGAGTTTCGGAGCGCTCTCGAAGGAAGCCCACGAAGCCATCTGTCTGGCCATGAACCAACTCGGCACCCGATCCAACACGGGCGAAGGCGGCGAAGACAATGAGCGTTTTCATGCGGAGATAGACGGCATCTCGCTCTCCAGCAAGACCAAGCAAGTGGCTTCAGGCCGTTTCGGCGTGACCACCGAATACCTGGTAAACGCTGAAGAGATACAAATCAAGGTGGCGCAAGGCGCAAAGCCCGGTGAAGGCGGACAATTGCCTGGCTTCAAAGTGGATGCGGTGATAGCCAAGACGCGCCATTCCATCTCCGGCATCTCGCTCATATCACCTCCGCCCCACCACGACATCTACTCCATCGAAGACCTGGCACAGCTCATCTTCGACCTGAAGAATGTCAACCCGAAGGCGGCAATCAGTGTGAAGTTAGTAGCTGAGAGCGGAGTGGGAACCATTGCGGCAGGCGTGGCCAAGGCTAAGGCTGATCTTATTGTGATATCGGGAGCCGAAGGAGGAACGGGAGCCAGCCCGGCATCGAGCATGCGCTTTGCAGGCATCCCGCCTGAAATCGGTCTCAGCGAGGCGCAACAGACTCTGGTGAAGAACGGACTGCGCGGTTATGTGCGCCTGCAGGTGGACGGGCAGTTGAAAACCGGGCGCGACATCATTCTCATGGCTTTGCTCGGCGCGGAGGAATTCGGCTTCGGCACGTTGCTCCTCATCGTCCTGGGATGCGTCATGATGCGCAAATGCAACCTGAATACGTGTCCATTAGGTGTGACCACCCAGAATCCGGAGCTTCGCCGTCACTTCATGGGCAAATACCAGTATTTAGTCAACTATTTCACGTTCCTGGCTGAGGAGGTGCGCGGATATTTGGCCGAGATGGGATACAAGAAACTCGATGATATTGTAGGCCATACGGAGCTGATTGTACGCAAGCCGGTGGAGAAAGGAAGCAAGACTGCCTTGCTCGACTTCAGCCGCCTGCTCTTCCGCGAAGAAAGCCGGTGCCCGCTTCACTACGTTTCGCCCCAGCGTCATGAACTCGGCACGGTGCTTGACCGCCAGATGATACAGTCGGCCGGACGGGCCATAGAGGAAGGTGAGGAAGCGAATCTTGACTACGCCATCAAGAATACCGACCGTGCCGTGGGAACCATGCTCAGCGGACTGATAGCCTCGAAGTATGGCGAAGACGGCCTGCCGGACGCAACCGTCAACGTGAAGTTCAAGGGAAGTGCCGGACAGAGTTTCGGCGCATTTCTCGTAAAGGGTGTCAACTTCAAGCTGGAGGGCGAGGCCAACGACTATTTTGCCAAAGGGCTCAGCGGGGGGCGTATTGCCATCTTGCCGCCTGTACGCAGCAACTTCGAGGCAGAAAACAACACCATAGCCGGCAATACGGGTCTTTACGGAGCCACTTCCGGCGAGCTGTACGTCAACGGAAAGGTGGGCGAGCGTTTTGCCGTGCGCAATTCCGGAGCCATAGCCGTGGTGGAAGGTGCGGGTGACCATTGCTGCGAGTACATGACCGGCGGACGGGTGGTCGTGTTGGGAGAGACCGGAAGAAACTTTGCGGCCGGTATGAGCGGCGGCGTGGCTTACGTGTGGGACAAACATCACGACTTCGACTATTTCTGCAACATGGATATGGTGGAAATCAACTTGGTGGAAGAAAGCTCTTACCGCAAGGAATTGCACGAGCTGGTGCGTCAGCACTATCTGTACACTGGCTCCAAGTTGGCACGCCAGATGCTTGACGACTGGGGACGTTACGTGGAGGATTTCATTCAAGTGGTTCCCATCGAGTACAAACGTGTGTTGCAGGAAGAGCAGGTAAGAAAACTGCAACAGAAAATAGCGGATATGCAACGGGATTATTAACATGATGAAGATGACAACAATAGAATAAATATGGGAGATTCTAAAGCTTTTCTAACGATACATCGCAAGGAGGCGGGATACCGCCCTGTACACGACCGGATACACGACTTCGGCGAAGTAGAACAAACTCTTAACTCCAGCGACCGCCGCCAGCAGGCATCCCGCTGCATGGACTGCGGCGTGCCTTTCTGTCACTGGGCTTGTCCTTTGGGCAACCGTCCGCCGGAATGGAACGACGCTCTGTACCGTGGTGACTGGGAATTGGCTTACCGTCTGCTCAATTCCACCAATGACTTTCCTGAATTTACCGGGCGCGTCTGTCCCGCGCTTTGTGAGAAAGCCTGTGTCCTAAATCTTGTAGAGCATGAGCCTACCACTAACAGGGAGGATGAGGCCGCCATCACAGAGCATGCTTTTGCGGAAAACTATGTCCGCATCCATCATCCCGAACGCAACGGAAATAGCGTAGCTGTGATAGGATCCGGCCCTGCGGGACTGGTGGCTGCCAATCAATTGAACTTAATGGGATATTCCGTGACGGTGTTCGATAAGAATGAGGATGCAGGCGGTTTGTTGCGTTATGGCATACCGAACTTCAAGCTGAATAAGGCTGTCATCGACCGTCGTATGAATGTTTTGCGGGCCGAAGGCATTGATTTCCAATTCAACATGCCTGTTGATTTGAACCGTTTGCCCGATGGATTCGACGCTTACATCATCGCGACGGGCACGCCGGAAGCGCGTGACCTCAACATCCCCGGCCGTGACCTGAAAGGCATCCATTTCGCCCTTGACATGCTGGCACAACAGAACCGGATACTTGCCGGCGCGGAATTTCCGCGCGAAGAGCTGGTCAATGCCAAAGGGAAGGACGTGCTTGTCATCGGTGGAGGTGATACGGGAAGCGACTGCATCGGCACGGCGCATCGGCAAGGATGCCGCAGTGTGACTCAGATAGAGATTATGCCAAAGCCAGTGGACGGTCCCGATGACCCGCAACATCCTTGGCCAGAGTGGCCGCGCACGCTCAAGACGACCTCTAGCCATGAAGAAGGCTGCATACGCCGATGGAACATCAATACCTTACGTTTCGTAGGAAAAGGTGGAAAAGTGACAGGCGCTGAAGTGCAGGAAATCGTATGGAAGCGTAATCCGGAAGACGGGTGCCATGTAATGGAGCCGGTGGGCAAGCCTGAAATGATAAAGGCTGACATGATATTGCTGGCAATGGGTTTCTTGAAACCGAAGTTGCCGGAATTTGCCCCGAACGTATTTGTGGCAGGCGATGCCTCTTCGGGTGCTTCTTTAGTGGTAAGGGCCATGGCAAGCGGACGAAATGCGGCGATGCAAGTGCGCAGGCATTTGTCAGCGGAGTAGACATGTTTTTGCGACCGGATCTCGGATCCTGTTTTGTCGGAACAGCCGGAAATCCCGGTCGCAAAAGTTCTGGTCTCGTCTCCTTTAAAGAAGGCTGGATCTCACACGCGAAATCCAGCCTTCTTATATTTCCGTCTCTGCATTCACTTATTGACCTTGTTCGGATTCCTGGCTACAAAATCCTTCCAATCATGGTAGATTTTCTCCGCCACAGGCCGCCCCATTTGCAAATAGTGGCAATAAGCGGCAGCCAAAGCGTCGGTCGCGTCCATGAAGGTCGGCATTTCCCGCTTGTCAAAGTGCAACAGACGCTGCAGCATGTCAGCCACTTGCTCCTTAGAAGCCTGCCCGTTCCCCGTTATGGCCATTTTTATTTTCAGCGGAGCGTATTCAGTGATGGGAATATCCCTGCTCAAAGCCACCGCCATCGCCACCCCTTGCGCACGGCCCAATTTCAACATAGACTGCACATTCTTTCCAAAGAAAGGCGCCTCAATGGCAACTTCATCTGGCAGATAGCTCTCAATGATGCTCAACACACGCTCGTGGATATGGCGCAATTTCAAGTAATGATTGGCAAACTTGCGCAAATCAATAACGCCCATCGCCACCATTCCCGCTTTCGTGCCGACCACTCTCACCACTCCATAGCCCATGATCGTAGTGCCTGGATCAATCCCCAGAATGATCTTCTCTTTAACCGGCTGTATCACACAATCACCTCCATCAATGTGGGGAATCCCACTACCTTTTCACTAAACACTTTCAACATTTCTGCATTCAGCTTCACTCCTTGCTCCCGATGCCATTTGTGCAGACGTGCTGAATCTTCCACCTCAAATTGAACAGAATAGCATTCTCCTTCTTCCCGATGGCTCAATACCCGTGTGATACGTGGCGCATGCAAGATTCCGTTTTTTTCAACTTCAGGCAAATAATACTCCTGCAGCCAAATCAGGAAGTTTCTTTCTTGTCCTTCCTCTACATGATAAGTCGTATTATAAATCAACATAACTTTTTCTCTATTTTTTTTGTGCAAACATAGCAATTATTTCAGAATAATGCATTATCTTTGCACCGTCAAAATGAGACAAGCGTATAAAAAGGCACAATATCGGGGCATTAGCTCATCTGGCTAGAGCGCAACACTGGCAGTGTTGAGGTGAGCGGTTCGAGTCCGCTATGCTCCACTTTAAGACCGCTGACTATTAAATTCAAGTCAGCGGTCTCTTTTTT
>CALUOU010000077.1 GCA_944322335.1 uncultured Bacteroides sp. | reverse complement strand
CTGATAAGAGGCCATCATCGGATATCCTACCATCTCAAAAAATGCAGGACGAAGGTCTTCAGGAAGCTTGTCCATCAATTGGGCAGCAGCGTCAGACAGGTGCTGATAGTCGGCCAGACGCTGGCGGGCATCGTTATAGGCCATAAACGAATACTCCGTGTCACGCAAACTCTCATATTGCGGGGCATCTCACTCACGCTCCCACCCCATGAATTCAGGCTTGCGGCTCCAAGCCAAGCGGTAATAAGTGTCAAGCAGTTCCTTGAACGTCTGATGATGCTCCTCTCCGAAAATGTCCGCCAGAAAACCGGCCTGATGAAAGTCAATATTCTCATAACCGAACGATTCAACATTCCATGCCAGATCAAAAAAGGTTTTGATACCCAATTCCATGGGCTTGATGTCGCCCACATTAAGCAGCCAGTAGCGGTCAGCCTTCGCATCATAAGCTTTCTTCAGCTCCTCATACATCAGCAGAGGAGGCGTGGTGTTGAGCCAAAGATAATCATGAGGGGCACCCAAATAAGACAGATGGTAATAGACTCCAGCTCCGCCCTTCCGCTGTTGCTCCTCAGGGTTGCTGAACCGTTTCAGATAGCCGTAATTGTCATCTGGCCATACGAGCGTGACCTCTTCGGGCACCTCCAGCCCCTTCTCATAAAGGTCGAGTGCTTCCTTGTAGGGCACAAAGATCTGCGGAATTTCTTCCAAAGGCTTCTTCACATGCTTTTTAAGAATATCCCGCTGATCGGCAATAGCCTGCTGCAGCAGAGCCACCTTTTCCTCCTCGGTCAGGTTGCCGCGCATTCCCGCATCATGAAGTCCGCGCATGGCCAAAGTGTAGACATTCTCATAAGGCGCCGCCTCGCTCACTCTCGCATCCAACTTTTCCAGTATGGTCTCTTTGTTGGTGGAATAGTCCCAATCACCATCCTTGGCCGTGTCCCACTCACGCAAGGAAGCGTTGTTGAAAAGCAGAGGCTCGCAATGGGAAGTTGTGATCAGAATGCCATATTCATCAGCTACAACCTTATTCTCCGGATGGGCATAAAACGGAGCAGAACAACTGTGCATGGCTGGCGCTAACATGTTTCCTTTCAATCGCAAAATCAGCTCGCATACCTTGGCATAAGTACGGGGACCCAAGCTTCCCCACTCTTTCTCAAAGGTCTTGCCTGCCCACGGCTGTATGCCCCAATCCTCATCGTTGATAAACAAGCCCCGGTATTTCACCGAAGGGGTTGAAGAGACGTAATCGGCCTCCACATAAAGTTTCTCTTGGCTCTTCACAGGCACGTCCGCCCACCAGTAAAAGGGAGACACACCCATTTTCTCGCTCAGCGTGAACGCTCCGTATGCCACTCCCCGCCTGTCGCTTCCTGCTATGACCAACGCGGACTCCACTTCAGGAAAGGGGCGGCTCACCTGCCTGATCACAAATTGTTCCCAACCGTCTTGAAGGGAAGGGAGAGCCAACTTACCCTCTTCGGCCAATTGACGGATCCAGCGATTGCCTGCCACAGTGCCCATGAGCACCACAAAACGGCTTCCAGCCACGGTATCGGTCTTGACCTGCGCATCCTTGCCAGTCACCCGCCCGACATCTCCGGCAAACAGCTCTGCCACTTTCGCTACGGTCTTCCCGTCGGCCTCATCGCAAACCACCACAGCCTCTGAAAGGGGAAAACGGCCTTCGCCAGCATCGGCAAAGACTGCCAGCTTTTTTCCAGACTCAACGCCCGCACATCCAAAAAGCACGCCACACAGCAGGCAAAGCATGACGGCATTCCAAGAAGTTCTTTTCTTCTTTCTCATCATTAAAACATTTTTTAATTAGGTAATAAGGGTTGATTAAAAACGGTAAATACCACACGTCATTATGCGAAATTATATAAAAACAGCCTTTTTTTATGTCTGTGAGACAGCAAATTACTTTTTTTCAAAAAAGGAAAGATAAAAAAACATTTTGAATCCATCCGGAATACATATATGCAAGCCATACCTGCTTTGCCATCGAAGTATGTCTTAGCTGGCAACGCGAGAATACGCGACAATCGAGTCTCTGCATTTTCGCAAATCAAATTCTGTCCGATCACAAAAAATGCGTTGGAACGCGCATCCTCCAACTAAAAGGAATGCGGTGTCCAACGCATCTTAAACCTCCGAACAGCTGCTTTAAACCAGTTTCACGAACAAATCTCCATCCACTGTCTCCACGGCGATCTTGTTTTCACGCAACAGCCAGCCAAAACCCAAATAAAGGTCTTTATCAATCAGCTTCGTCCGCTTCTTGAGCTGCTTGACGGCCATACCTTCAGTACCATTGAGAGCGTTCCAAATTTTTCCGGCTGTTTCTCCTGCTTTCTCTTTTAACATTTTCATTCTGTTTTTTTAGTTAGACATGCTTATAAAAATCCAATGTCCCTCAAAAAAATAAGAGTCAGATTTTATTTCAGCCACAAAGATAATAGTTTTATGTTATATAACAGCTTATTCCACTTTTTTTCATAAGAATGTAAAAAAGAACAGCCATCCTCCTTACTCCTTTTCTTGCTTTTTTTCCAAATATTCCACCCATATGGAAGCAGCACACTCCACCATACGCGGACAGGGACGCTTAGCGTAATACTGGGGAGTACGCTCTTCAGGCACAGGCGAATTTTCCGGTTTTTTCAGCCCCAGCAGCTCCGCGCAGATCAAGGTGCCGTTCCTCCGCTTGAACTCTGCAGCCAGTTCTTGCACGAGCGCATAATTGGCCGCTTTCCCGGTACGGTCGGCTCCATTTACAGCACATTTCTCCAGACCAGCCAGCAGAAACATGCCGCAGGCTGCTCCACAGGTCATACGCATCCGTCCGATACCTCCGCCAAAGGAAGCGGCCATGTGCATCGCTTGCTCTTCCGTATAGCCATACATATCGGCAAAGGCCACCACTACCGATTGTGAGCAGTTGCATCCGCTCTTGAAGAGGGACACAGCCCTCTGGATTCTGTCTCTCAACTCCATATGTCTCAATCTTTTAAATCCAACAACATGGGACAATGGTCAGAATGAACCACATTGCCCAAGATTCTCGCGTCCTTCAAGAGGGGACGCATCGCCTCGCTTACCATACAATAATCAATACGCCAGCCCTTGTTCTTGGCACGGGCGTTGAACCGGTAGCTCCACCAAGTGTATTCTCTCCCATCAGGATGCAAGTATCGATAGGCATCGATGAAGCCCGCATCAAGAAAACGGCTCATCCATTCCCGTTCTTCGGGCAGGAAGCCGCTGTTATTAGCATTGCGCACGGGGTCGTGGATGTCGATGGCCTCGTGACAGATGTTATAGTCGCCACACAATACCAACTTTGGCCGCTCCTCCCGAAGACGTATCACATACTCCTGAAACCGCTCCAACCATTCCATCTTGAAAGCCTGACGCTCATCGCCACTGGTGCCTGAAGGATGGTAGACACTGACCACGGAAAGGTCTCCATAATCGGCACGCAGGAAACGCCCTTCCTGATCATAAATTTCCATACCCATGCCATACTCCACGTGATCCGGCTCCCGCTTCGTCAGGATAGCCACCCCACTATACCCTTTTTTCTGAGCGGAAAACAGGTAAGAATGATAACCCAATCCTTCCATGGCTTCGGATGGATACTGATCGGGCTGCAATTTTGTCTCCTGAAGACAGAGCACATCAGGTTGCGCCTCGTTCAACCATTCGGGAAACCCCTTGGAGACAGCAGCCCGCAAACCGTTCACATTATAGGTAATAATTTTCATAAGTCTACTGTTTTTATTATAAATTAACATTGTGAAAATTAGAGAGAATTGTCCCCCCCCTTCTATTCTCAACATACCTCCCTCACGAAAAGCACAACGTTTAACGCCGTGACAATGCCCGCTATCGCATAGAGCACACAGGCATTCCAACGGGAATTGGCATACTGCCCCATCACCCGCTTGGAAGAGGTTAGCCATACCTGTAGGAACACCGTGAAAGGCAGCTGAACACTCAGCACCATCTGGGAAACGAGCAATCCTTTGAAAGGATCTCCAATGAAGCAGATCAGCAACAAAGCGATGCCCAACGAAAGGATAATCCCCACTTGTGAATGGCTGTCTTTGATATGATAAGGCTCGTTGAACATTCCCGCAAAAATAGAGCCTGCCGCCATGCCGCTGGTGATCGTGGAGGAAATGCCGGCCATGAGCAAAGCCAAAGCGAAGACCACGGCCGCATTGTTGCCAAGCAACGGTTCCAGCAAGGATTTGGCCTGTTGCAACTCCTCTACGGCTATCCCTTCTTGAAAGAAGGTGGAGGCCGCCAGCAGGATTATGGCACTATTGATGGCCCAGCCCACCAACATGGAAAACAAGGTATCAAACAGCTCATACTTCAGCATTTTACGGATAGAGGCATCGTCCCCTTTGTTGTACTCATGGCTCTGGATGACCTCAGAATGCAAGAAAAGGTTGTGAGGCATGACAACAGCTCCCAACACACTCATGACCACCAGCATGCTCCCTTCCGGAAAAGAAGGAGTAACCCAGCCGCGAACAGCGGACGGCCAGTCTATATGAACCAAGAACAGTTCGTAAATGAAGGACAGACCGATGACCGACACAAAAGCAATGATGGAACGCTCAGTCTTCTTATAAGTGTTGGTGAACAGCATCACGAAAGCAAAGGCTGCAGTCAATATCGCACCAGCTATAACAGGGATATCCAGCAACATCTGTAAAGCAATGGCTCCGCCTAATATCTCCGCCAAAGAAGTGGAAACAGACGCGAGCAAAGCCGTGGCCAAAACAGGGCGGGACACCCAAGAAGGCGTGTAGCGGGTAGCTGCCTCGGAAAGACAAAGCCCCGTGACAATCCCCAGATGAGCCACGTTGTGCTGGAGGATAATCAGCATGATGGTGGAAAACGTCACGACCCACAACAAGGCATATCCGAACCCGGATCCTGCCGCAAAATTGGATGCCCAATTTCCAGGATCAATAAATCCCACCGTCACCAACAAACCCGGACCTATATAGCGAAAAATGTCCAGACCGCCCAGATAACGCTGATGGTCTTTCCGCCGCAAATCCTTAAAGATATTCTTCATTTTATTCTTACCCTATTTTTTGTTTCATATCCGACGAAAAGTGCAGATCAAAAACACAAGCCACACCATATCCCCTCCTGAATAGCGAAAAAACTTCCTGCATCAGTCTTCAACCTGCCAAAAAACAGAAAAAGGGATGCCCGGCGCACGGGTTCCCCCATGCCTGCGCAACCCTTTCTTCCTAACTATAATAAATTGTCACAAAAAACTCAATACCCCATCGCATGCAAGGCTTTGCATAATTGGTCTGGACAGGAAGTGGGACGCATTCCACATCGGATGCCTTCAAGCTTTTTCAGCACATCTTCCACACGCATTCCCTTCACCAGACGCGAAATGCCTTGCAGGTTTCCGTTGCAGCCGCCATCATAAGCCACGTTCCGAATGATGCCGTCCTCCACCTCCACATCGATAGAAGTGCTGCACGTGCCTTGAGTATAATAGGTATATGTCATTCTTCGGAATCCTCTTCTGGTTTCATGTTGGTATAAACCGTCTGCACATCGTCAAACTCCTCCAGACGCTCTACCATCTTGTTGATGGTCTCACGGTGCTCAGGGTCAATGTCTTTCAGATCGTTGGCAATGTAGGTGAACTCACCTCCCACATCCTCAAAGCCGCCTTCTTCCAGGTGTTTCTGGATGGACGCATAACTCTTCGGATCGCCATAAATGGTGATTGTGCCTTCTTCCTCATCCTCGTCATACTCCTCGTCCACATCATAGTCGATCATGTCCAAGATGAACTCTTCCATGTCCATACCGTCTTTTTTCTTGAAGGTGAACATACACTTGTGGTCAAACAGGAAAGCCAATGACCCCATTGTGCCTAAGTTTCCTCCGAACTTGTTGAAGACCGAACGTACATCAGCCACGGTACGCGTGGGGTTGTCTGTGAGTGTGTCCACGAAGATCGCCACTCCATGAGGACCGTAACCCTCGTAAGTCATGCTTTTGTATTCGCTCTGATCCTTTCCCATTGCATTTTTGATAGCTCGCTCGATGTTGTCCTTCGGCATGTTTTCACGCTTACAGGTAGCGATAATGGAACGCAGTGTAGGATTGTTTTCAGGCTCAGGACCTCCAGCCTTTACGGCAATGGCGATCTGCTTTCCCAGTTTTGTGAATGTTCTGGCCATGTGGCCCCATCTTTTCAGCTTTGTAGCTTTTCTATATTCAAATGCTCTTCCCATTGGACTGTTTTTTATTTTAAATTATTATCTTTCTCTTATCTGAGCTTAGCTTCCAATTTATCTTCCAAATTCTTCACCAGCTTCGACATGATCTTATCAATCACCTTGTCCGTAAGTGTCTGGTTCTCGTCTTGAAGGAAGAAGCTGACCGCATAGGATTTCTTTCCCTCCTCCAGATTCTTACCTTCGTAGACATCAAAGAGGCAAACATCCTTCAGAAGTTTTTTCTCTGTTTCGTAAGCGATCTTCTCGATTTCCGCAAACTGCACCTTCTTGTCGAGCAAGAGAGCCAAGTCACGTTTGACTACCGGATATTTAGGAAGCTCCGTGAAGTTGACAGACTGGTTCCGCACGGCTTTCAACAGCTCGTTCCAGTTGAGGTCTGCATAATATACTTCGCGTTCTATATCAAATGCTTTCAGGATTCTGCGCGTCACGATTCCGAAGGTGGCGAGTCTCTTTCCTCCACGGTTCTTGACAGCTAATGCCGTGGCATAGATGTCGTCAGAAACGTTCTCCAGCTGAAGATCACGCCTGTTCAGCCCCATCCTCCTAAGGATGTTCTCCACGTAGGCTTTCAGCTCATACACAGAACTGTCTTCATCGGGATGTGCCCAAGAATTGGACATCCGTTTCCCTGTCACCCACATGCCCAAATGATAATTTTCGGCATAGGCCGCCAAGGGCTTTTCAGCGTTCCGCTTCTCGGCATGGTAATAATAGCAATTTCCAAACTCAAAAAACTTCAAATCGGCATTTTTCCGGTTGGAATTATGAGCGATACTCTCCAAACCTCCAAACAACAAAGTCTGACGCATAGCGTTCAGATCGGTGCTCAAAGGATTCATCAGCATAACCAGATTGGCTGAAGGACAGGTTTTCAAACCGTCATAATAGGCCGCACGGGTGAGAGAATTGTTCAGAATCTCATTAAATCCGCATCCCACCAATTGCTCAGAGATGATGTTTTGCAGACGGTTGGACTTATCATACTCTCCCTTCACCGTCAGGCTTGACTGGATGTTCAAAGGTATTTCCACATTATTATATCCATAAATGCGCAAAATGTCTTCCACCACGTCACACGGACGTTGCACGTCCACTCTGTAGGGAGGAACGTCCAAAGTGATGCCTTCTGGAGTTTCATCCACAATCTTCATTTCCAGACTGGTGACAATGCTCTTAATCAGTTCCACAGGAATCACCTTCCCCACCAACGCATGCACGTATTCATAGGGCAACTCTACGCGAAAATCATCGAAACGCGCCGAACATATGTCCTTTATCTCTGACGAGATGGTGCCTCCGGCCAATTCCTTAACCATCAGAGCCGCCAGCTTCAAACAATAAATCACACTATTCGGATCGATTCCCCGCTCAAAACGAAACGATGCATCGGTGTTCAATCCGTGCCGGCGAGCCGTCTTGCGCACCCACGTGGGATGAAAATAAGCGCTTTCCAGAAAAACATCGTGAGTCTCTTCGGTGGAGCCTGACGCTAATCCGCCAAACACACCGGCGATACACATCGGCTCCTCCGCGTTGCATATCATCAGATCACGCTCGTTCAGTTTACGCTTCACCCCATCAAGAGTTTCGAAAGGAGTACCTTCCGGCAAAGTCTTCACAACGACCTCACCTCCTTTTATCTGGTCAGCATCAAAGCAATGCAAAGGCTGGCCGAAAGCATGCACGATATAATTGGTGATGTCCACAACATTATTGATAGGGCGCATGCCGATGGCGCGGAGTTTCTTTTGCAGCCATTCGGGGCTTTCCTTCACGGTCACGCCTTTCACGGTCACACCGGCATAGTGCGGGCAAGCTTCCACATTTTCCACCCTCACGCTGATGTCCAGATCATGATTGTCTACCGCAAAGGCTTCCACTGAAGGCCGATGTAACGTAGCGTTTTTGCCATGACGCACTAAATAAGCATATAAATCACGCGCCACACCATAATGAGAACAAGCGTCCGCACGGTTAGGCGTGATATCAACCTCCAAAACATAGTCGCTTTGGACATTGTAATAATCCTTTGCCAACGTGCCAGGTATCGCCGTATCCGGCAATACAATAATCCCGCTATGATCAGCTCCGATGCCTATTTCATCTTCCGCACAAATCATGCCGTTGGATTCTACCCCGCGCAACTTCGACTTCTTGATAGTGATGCATTCGTCCCCATCATAGAGCTTTGTCCCTAAGGTGGCCACTACAACCTTTTGTCCGGCAGCGACATTTGATGCCCCGCATACAATCTGCACAGGCTCTCCCTGTCCTAAATTGACCGTTGTAACATGCATGTGATCAGAGTTGGGATGCGGAACGCATGTCAGGACTTCACCGATGACCAGCCCTTCCAGTCCTCCCTTGACGGACTGCACTTCCTCCACACTGCCCGTTTCCAAGCCAATGGAAGTCAATGCAGCGGCCACTTCATCCGGTGTCAGGTCAAAGTCGACATATTCCTTTAACCAATTGTAAGAGATATTCATATCTGTCTATTTTTTTAATTGACAAGTTTGCAAGAAAGCATGACTGGCATTTTTTCGTCTGCCCATCATTCTTTTCCTATTTCAAATTGCCTGCAAAATTAATAAGTTTCTCTGAAACAAACAATATTTATAAGGAGGAGCCTCCTTAAAAATGAAGGAATTCTTTCCGAGAATCATCAAAAAAGCAAAGCCTCCCTCACCGGCAATTGGCAAGAGAGGCCTTCTTATCAAATCAGTTCACAATATCAATAGAACCAGCGCACATAGCAGAAGTCTTGGCGATGGGGAAGGGCATCGTTCTTGGGGAACATGCGATATGCGATCTTGAAGCTTCCGGCATTCTCCAGCTTATGTTTCACTTGGAACGTGTAAAGGTTGCCCTCGCGTTTTACCAAGGTGAACGGCTCAACAGAATAGATGTGCTGTTTGCCATCGGTGGTAGTATGCGTAGTGACAAGCTCCAGCCCAATGGCATCATCCAATCCCTTTTCGTCTATGACATAAGTAATGGTGTATTCCTTACCGCTTTCGATGGATCCCTTCACCAGTTCTTCTGTTTTCTGGGAAGAAACGACCTCAATGCTATCCCACTTCTCTACGACTTGCTCTTTCCATGCTGCAATCTCCTTGGCCTTTTGATAGCCGTTGGCGGACAAGTCATGGAAACGCTGGGCTTCTTTGTTGTAGAACTTCGTATAGTAATCGTCCAGCTGACGCTTCATGGTATAATGAGGAGCGATCTGTGCGATCGAATTCTTAATGGTACGGATCCAACCTTCAGAATATCCCTTTTTGTTGCGGGCATAATAAAGCGGGAGGATTTCAGTTTCCAAGATGCTATAGATCGTGGCGGCATCCAGCTGGTCTTGGTGTTCCTGGTTTTGATAGGTACGCTTCTCAGTCAAGGCCCATCCAGCACCTTCGCGATAGCCTTCCAGCCACCATCCGTCCAATACAGAGAAATTGACGACACCATTCATCAAAGCTTTTTCGCCAGATGTGCCCGACGCTTCCAGCGGACGGGTCGGAGTGTTCAGCCAAATGTCCACACCGGAGATAAGCCGACGAGCCAGCTGCATGTCGTAATTCTCTAAGAAAATAATCTTGCCCAAGAACTCAGGGCGACGGGAAATCTCAATGATCTTCTTTATCAATCCCTGTCCGGCACCATCATGCGGGTGTGCTTTGCCCGTGTAAAGGAATTGCACCGGATAATCAGGATTGTTCACAATCTTAGCCAAACGCTCCAAATCGGTAAACAACAGGTGTGCCCGTTTGTAAGTGGCAAAGCGGCGTCCGAAACCAATGAGCAAAGCGTTGGGGTTAATCTTATCCAACAGGGAAACAATGCGTGAAGGATCTCCCTGATTTTTGAGCCATGTCTCACGATATTGCTTGCGCACATAGTCAATCAGCTTGTTCTTAAGCTTCATACGTGTCTTCCAGATAACTTCATCGGGCACCTCATAAATGGCTTTCCAGATTTCAGGATTAGATTGGTCATACCAGAAGTTCTCATCAAAATTGGCAGCATACAGCTGTTTCCATTCTGTGGCACTCCACGTGGGGAAATGCACACCATTCGTGACATAGCCAACATGCATTTCTTCGGGGAAATATCCTTTCCAGATAGGAGCGAACATTTCCTGTGACACCTTTCCATGCAACCAGCTCACACCATTGACTTCCTGTGAAGTGTTGCAGGCAAAAATAGACATGCAGAAACGCTCACCTTTATCACCAGGATTGTTGCGTCCCAGATCCATCAGGTCATCCCATGAAATGCCCATGCGAGCGGGATATCCACCCATGTATTTGCCAAACAAGCCTTCATCGAAATAATCATGTCCGGCAGGGACAGGAGTATGTACCGTGTACAGGGAAGAAGCGCGCACCAGTTCAATGGCTTGATCATAGGTCAGCCCTTCAGCCACATAGTCACAAATGCGTTGCACATTGATCAGAGCCGCATGTCCTTCGTTGCAATGGTAAATGTCTTTCTTAATACCCAACTTCTTCAGGGTAAGGATACCGCCGATGCCCAACAGGATTTCTTGTTTCAGGCGATTCTCCCAGTCACCTCCATAAAGTTGGTGAGTAATGGATCGGTCAAACTCGCTGTTCAGCTCATTATCCGTATCCAAGAGATAGAGTGAAACACGTCCCACATTAACACGCCATACATATGCATGCACATAATAATCCAAATAAGGAACGTCTACAATCACTTGTTCGCCTTTCTCGTCCACCACCTGTTCAATAGGTAACTGGCCAAAATTCTGGGCTTCATAGTTGGCTATCTGCTGGCCGTCCATAGACAATGTCTGTGTAAAATATCCATAACGGTATAAGAAACCTACGGCACACAAATCCACATTGCTGTCGGATGCCTCTTTTAAATAGTCACCGGCCAATACACCTAAACCACCAGAATATATCTTAAGAACATGAGTCAAACCATACTCCATGCTGAAATAAGCAACGGAAGGACGCTTCTTGTCTGGTTCAACATCCATATACGCACGGAACTTAGAGTACACATCCTCCATTCTCCGAAGAATCACTTTATCACTTGCAAGTGCTTCGAGCTTAGCATAACTCATGCGTTCCAGCAGAAGTATCGGGTTCTGTCCGACTTCTTTCCAAAGAGCAGGTTCCAGATCCCTGAACAATTCAGTAGCTTCATAATTCCATGACCACCAAATGTTACGTGCCAGTTCAGATAATTTCTCCAATGCGGCAGGAATATGAGACTTTACGTTCACATCCTTCCAATTCGGAGTGTTTACATTACTAACTTTAATCTTCATTGTATGATAACTTGATTGATTGATGATTTCTTACTTTTTTAGTTTCAGCTGATTAAACGCTTCATGGCTTTTCGCAATGCCACATCGTAAGCTTCATAATAATATTGGATGAAATGCTTCCATAAGGCTTGCTCAGCCACTTGAGAAGCGCGTTTACGAATTTCGGCGACTTCCTCTTCCGGCTTCATAGAGAAGAAAATGATCGTGTCTTTAATGCCATCGGCCACCTCGGAATAATTATAGTCAGACCGATGCAAAACTTCCACACCGTCATCTATGCCATGCTGATCCTTCAATCCCATCACCCAACGTCCGAACCCCGCCAGATCGGTCGTAATCGTAGGCACATGGAAAGCTACACTTTCCAAGGGGGTATATCCCCATGGCTCATAATAAGAAGGGTATACGCTCAAATCCTCACCCAGAATCACATCATAATAGGTCTTATTGACAATGCCGTCTCTTCCATCCAGATAACAAGGCACAAAAACAACCTTCACCCGGTCTTCATGACGATTACCCATACTTAAATATTTCAACATATCTAACACTTGATCATGCGTCATGTTATGCAACCAATGTGTGATAAACGGACATTCCAACTGAGTGGTATATTTCTTCTCTTTATCTTCCAAACGGAGTTGCAAATCCTCGCGCGGATCGCCGACCCAGCTTGGCACACTCACAAAAGCCAAAACATTCCTTTTCAGATTCTTGTCACGGTTCAACCGATTCAATGCTTCCAAATAAACATTAATGCCTTTGTTTTTAAACTCATATCGCCCGCTCGTACCAATGATTAGGGTATCGTCTCCCAGATTTTCGCCCAGCAAGCAATTGGCGACCCGAAGCATCAATGCACGAGCATGTTCCCGTTTTTCAGTAAATGCAACACCTTTAGGAACAAAATCATCTTCAAAACCATTCATCAGAATAACATCGGCAGACTTGTCCAACAGTTCCTTGCATTCGGTATAAGTTATCTCGCTCACTGTTGTAAAGCAATCTACATAATGAGCCGCCTGCTTTTCCACTGAATGTTTAGATTGCACATTCAGTTCCTGAGCCATCTGATCACCATTGTAAGCAAACAGATAATCATAAAGGGGCTTTCCATTCCCTGCTATCGAGCGACCGATCGTTGTGGCATGTGTTGTAAAAATGGTAGCAATCTCAGGCACTGCCGTCTGCAAATACAAAGCTCCCATGGCAGTCATCCATTCGTGCGCCTGAAACACCACTTTATCGTTCACCGTCAAATTGTATCGATAAAAGCTTTCAACCACCTTGCCACATGCAAAAGCAAACATACAGGATTCATCATAATCCCCATAGGCATGCAAGGAATCTACCTGATAGCGATTCCACATCTCAGTGTAGATTTCATTCTTGTGTGCAAAAAAAGGTTGAAAATCAACTAATATAACAATAGGATTGCCTGGAATATTCCAGCGTCCTATACGAACTGAGAGGTTATCTTTCTCTGCAGCATGTTGTCTCCATGCCACACATAAATTATCAGACTCAATAAACAAAGGATTTTCTTTACCTTGCCAAAAATCAGGCCCTATAAAAAACAATCTATCGCGAAATTTTGTCTGCAATGTATTGGCTCTTGTAGACAATACTGTATAAATACCTCCAACTTTATTACATACTTCCCAACTTGCTTCGAAGATATAATCGGGGGCTAGTAAATCTTTAATCATACATACAATTTTTATCGCTATCTCAATATTGGATGCAAAAATACACATTATTCTTTGAAAAAGAACAATTTAATCGAAAAAACTAACAGCATATATAGAAAAGGATTAAAAACGAGTTTCATTTAGGTAAGTTCCGCTCAACAAAGTTTACCTGTTTTCTTCATTAAGCGTTCCAAAAAACTTCACCATAGAGCTTCCAAGTAGCATTTTTTCACCAAAAACAAAGAAAGGATAATAATGAAAGCCTATTTCATTATCAATTAAAGTATCCTATAATACTTGGACAAGTAACCTATAATGCCGAAAAAAACCGCAGACAAGGATCTTGCCCCAACGATCACCCCATTTTTCGGATGCCTTGCAACCGGTTTTTCGGACTGATCCCAACTTTCCCCTTTTCCCGCGCTCGCAAAAAAAGTCCCCCCGTCTCCTTCACCCGGAGACGGGGGGACTGTCTGAAAAAAGAC
>CALUOU010000076.1 GCA_944322335.1 uncultured Bacteroides sp. | reverse complement strand
AAATGGTCGTAAACAGAGTTGGTGATTTCAACATCGATGGTTCGCATGGACTCTGTCGAAACATTGTCCGGCAAATTAGGCACATATCCTTTGCCGCCTTGACACGCTGACACACAGACGGCCATCAGTATGAAATATAACAGATTGCGTGTATTCATAATAACAGGTATGATCAGATTTTAAATATTTAAGAAATAAACAGACAAGGCAAACAGCATCAACAGCATCGTTTTCAACCATCTATTTTATCAATGACTTCACATACAGTTTCAATGTCTCACTTCCATTTTTGTTAAGAATATAAACTTGCCGTGCTTCACCGTTTCTTATCACAAAAAGATACGGCTTGTCTATGCTGTCAGCCGGCAAAAATCCGTAACAATCCACATTTACATTGAAAACAGAATCTGTCGGAATCAACCCTGCCGTTTCGCCTTTAAACTGACGCCGGGTGGAGTAAGTGCCCAATACGGCAAAGGGAATATCAAGATCTTTGACCAATTGATAAAGATGAATAACATTTTGTGCATAGCACGACAAGCATCCCCCATTGTGAATGCGTAAAATGCAGGTGTTTTCAGGAAGTAACGACACAAGACTATCCGCAATGCTTTCTCCTTCTGTCTTTAAAACGTAGCGTTGCTCCTCCTGTTTATCTAACAATTCAAAACGGGTGTTCGAATAATTTGCCTGTAAAGCAACAAGTGCTTTTTCCACCTTTGTCTGCTCCATATAGGCATATACAATGATACTGGTTGCTATAGCCATCACCATCAGTGTCACAACGTTTTTCCACATCTTATTTGAACTCATATTCTATCAGAACAGGGTTATCCTCTTCCCCCAGACTGTCGGCCAACGCTTTCATAGGGCGATAATAGGGAGAGGCAGGCGCTTGCGGCTGCATGAGGGCTTCTTTGAGGTCTGTCGGATCAACCCGGGAGAAGAAAGAACTGTCAGCCTGCATGAAAGAGGAGAAAAATCTCTCCAGCGGAACAAAAGTCACGTCATTCCGGATGCGAGCGCAGTCAAAAGCCAGCGTTTTCCCTTCCTTGACCTTCCGCACCCACAACGTGCCCTTGTCATCCTCATCCTCAAAAGTCTGGAACTGAAGCTGTGTGCCGTTGGAATTGAACGCCCATAGGATGGTGCCGTATTCACCTAAATAAATATTCAGTCCTTTCTCTTCAAAAAGCTTGTTTCCTCTCTCCAATGTCATCGCGTCCGGAAGATCGATCAGACGGACATAGGCATACGAGCCTTTGGCAGCATCATATAGCAAAGCCTCATTGGTCTGATAAAGCGGGAAGAGATACTCATTGCCTTGATAAGGCCAATAATAAGAAGAGGCCGCCATGGAAGTTATCGGACTTGCCGGAAGCGCACTGTCGAGGACATGCCCTTCTCTGTCAAGCACGTATGAAACATGTTTCTCCCGTGTGACAAACCCCAAGATCTTGTCACCCGCAACCTTTATGCCGGACAGACTGATCTCCGCAGGTATCGCATGGAGGAATCGTCCGTCACAATCATAGTGCAAAATGCCTTTATGGCTTAGAATATACACCCCTTCCTCGGTCACGTCGAAGTCTCTCAGCGTGGCATATTCTCCAGGGCCTCCTCCTACGGAACCGATTTGCCTCACAAATTTACCCTGCCTGTCAAATTGCAACAACGTGTTCCGGTTGAACGATACGTAGATGTGATTCTTATAGGCGGATATTTTCCAAATGTTGCCGCCGATGAGCGAACTGTCTTGCGTCTCCAGCGGAATGACACGCTTCACGGATAAAATGGAAGAGAGATTGGTCACGCTTTCCGACACGGCCACTCCCACACTCTTGACGATCGCATCCTCTGCGACGGTTACCGCCGGATGCCGACATGCGCAAAAGGAAAAAATCGCCAATGCGGCAAGGATGCCAGCTGTTACCTCATAATACCGAATGGCAATACCACCTTGCATCACATTTTTCATGACATCATACGCCTCGGTCAACAATCCCTGCTCACTTCTCCACACGCACATCCGTTTCCAGTGCCACCGTCTATGCAGACTTCCCTGGTCTTCTTCTTATCGTATTCACAAGGAACCCTTGCCCATCTGCAATCCAAATCATCTTCACCCGATCCTGCTTCAGATCTCGCGAGAGATTCTATTTCACTGATGCCAACGATGTCATTGACTACATTTTCCACGCTGTTGGCCTTTTGATAAAAAGCCAAGGCCGCTATGACTACTGCCCCAAAAAATAACTTCTTCATTTTTACAAACTTTTTCCGCAAATATACGGATATTTGTTTCTTAATCAAATAAAAAATGGGGCTATTTTGCATATCAACAACTTTTTTTTAATAGACATTAAGAATACAAATGTTCCCCTGCCAAGGTCAGTATAACTCCTATTCCTAATTAGTTCTTGATTAAAGCAACGCGGCAATCTTCCTGATGCTTGCAAGGCGTTCCATGAACGATTTGTCTTGCTTGGCGGTCTGCATATTATAATCCATCTGCAACCCGGTAAGGATATGCGCAGGGATTCCCCAAGCGGCTTCCACAAGCAAGGCCGTGTTTGCCGTGACAGGCCGGCGGCCATTCAATATGTCATTCAAGACTTTGTATGAGATGCCTGTCTCTTGCGCCAGCTTCTTTTGCGAGATGCCCCGGTATTCGATTTCTTCTTTGATCAGTTCGCCCGGATGTGTCGGTTCAGACGGTTCAAGATTATTGGCAATCATTTTGGGATCTATCCCTTTAATCGTAATCATGCAGAATCATTTATAATGGTTTGACAATTCCAATATATTACAGATGTAAACAATCGTCTCAGAATCCTGGTCTGACACGGTAAATTCGATGCGGTATTGGTCATTCACCCTTATGGATGGTTACAAATAAAAAAAACAAAGTCCAAATGCGCAAATTAATTACATCTTAATAGCAGACGTTAACAAGAAATTAAAAAACAGTTTGAAGCACAGCCAGCACATAACATTTTGTTGCACGCGTGCGACAAAAAAGGTCTTTATGGAGACTAATACGGTTGCCATAGCCATCACCATCAGTGTCACAACGTTTTTCCGCATCTTATTTGAACTCATATTCTATCAGAACAGGGTTATCCTCCTCCCCCAGCCTGCCGGCCAACGCTTGCGGCGGCTGCCCGTTTTCCACCGCACGCGTCCCGTACTTCCGCCGCACGCGTGCAATGGGGTGTGTTTCACGCGTGCGGCGGGGTGCTTTTCACGCGTGCGGAAGGAGCCGTTTCACGCGTGCGGCGGGAGGCGTTTCACGCGTGCCTTCCAATACGGGCTATGATCCGTTCTCCGCCAACCCCTTATTCAAGGCCGATGGCGACAGGATATTTCATTCAGTCAGTGAACAGCATGATGCGATCCCTTAATATTTCAGGCATGGATTATTTTTTTCAGACGCAGATACCGCAGATGACGCAGATCTTTTATTTTCTTCTGATAAGCTCACAAACTTAAAGCCTCATAAACTCATAAACTCAAAAACTTAAACTACCTTTGCAAAAAAAACATGTATGCCTATGTCTCAGCCCCCGCAATCTGCCTGTCTCACGTGGAACAATGAGCCGCCGCTCTCCGAAGCCACCCTCCGCTTCGTCCGCGAACACCGCACCGACGATCCCCGCCAACTGGCCTTGCAGGGACGGCGTCTGCCCGATGTGGACCTGCCCGCCGCCCTCAACCAGATTGCCGGATGGCAGGCCGCCCGCGTCAAGTTGCCCCGTTGGGCGGCGACCGACGGCATCCTCTACCCCGCCCGCCTCTCCATGGAACAATGCTCGTCCGAGCTGACCGCCGGTTACAAGGCGTCGTTGGTGGAAGGGCGCACAGGCCAAGGACGCTTCATCGACCTGACGGGCGGAATGGGGGTGGACTGTGCCGCACTGGCCGCGCTATTCCCGCAGGCGGACTATGTGGAACGGCAGGAGGAGCTGTGCCGGCTGGCCGCGAACAACTTTCCCCTGCTGGGCGTGGGACACATCCGCGTGCATCGGGCCGACTGCCTCAACTTCCTGCCCCATGCACCGCAGGCGGACTGGATCTTCATCGACCCCGCGAGGCGGGACGCGCACGGCGGCAGGACGGTGGCCCTCGCCCAGTGTGAGCCGGACTTGACGCAACTGGAAGAGACGCTGCTGAGAAAGGGCACCCGCGTCATGGCCAAGCTCTCGCCCATGCTCGATCTCACACAGGCTCTGCACGACCTGCATAGGGTGGAAGCCGCCCACGTGGTGGCCGTGGACAACGAGTGCAAGGAGCTTCTCCTGATCCTCGGCCCCGACGCGCCGGACAGCCCCGACGACGTGCCCCTCACCTGCGTCAACCTGGACAGCCGCCTCCCCGCCTCCTCCCTCACCTTCACCCGCCGCGAGGAGCAGGCGCGGGAATGCACTTACGCCTCCCGGCCGGAGACCTATCTCTACGAGCCGAACGCCTCGCTGCTGAAAGCGGGAGCCTTCCGGAGCGTCGCCTATATATATAAGGTGAAAAAGCTGCACCCCAACAGCCACCTCTACACCTCGGACACCCGGTTGCCCGACTTCCCCGGCCGCGCCTTCCGCCTGACGGGCATGAGCGGCCCGCACAAGAAAGAGGCGGCCCGCCTGCTGGACGGCGGAGGGAAGGCCAACCTGACGGTGCGCAACTTTCCCGCCACCGTGGCAGAGCTGCGCCGGCAGCTGAAGCTCTCCGAAGGGGGAAGCGTCTATCTCTTCGCCACCACTCTGGCCGACGGGAGCAGGGTGCTGCTGCGAGGAGAGAAGCTGACGTAGAGCTTCCGCCCTTCACTAAAAAGGGCGCAACCGTTTTGTAACATATCCGTTATTGATTCTTAAAAAACACGCAAAAAGTGTGTAACGCAGCCCCCGTACTTTTGCGGCAAATTAATAAACGTAAATAACAGATATGAAACAGACTGTAAAAACTTACTTATTCTCACTTCTTCTTATGGCCGCCGGCACGGCTGCCTGGGCTGACGAAAAAGCCGAAGTGAACAGACAAGGAGCCATTCGCGGACGGATCATCGACACTGCCGAGCAGACACTGCCGGGAGCGAGCATCTACATCGAGAAGCTGCACACGGGTGTCATCAGCGACGTGAACGGATTCTACACCTTCTCCAACCTGACTCCGGGCACATACAGGGTGAAGGTGACTTACGTGGGCTACTCGCCTGTGGAAATGACCATCACCATCCCCGAAGGCAAGACGGTGGAAAAGGACGTGGTGATGAACGAAGGCATCGAACTGCAGCAGGTGGTGGTAGGCGGTGCCTTCACCGGACAACGACGCGCACTGGCCGCACAGAAAAGCAACCTGGGCATTACGAACGTCGTATCCGCCGACCAGGTGGGCAAGTTCCCCGACTCGAACATCGGCGACGCACTGAAGCGCATCAGCGGCATCAACGTGCAGTATGACCAGGGCGAGGCACGCTTCGGACAGGTGCGAGGCACGAGCGCGGACATGAGCTCCGTCACCATCAACGGTAACCGTGTGCCTTCGGCTGAAGGCGAGACCCGCAACGTGCAGCTCGACCTGATCCCCGCCGACATGATCCAGACCATCGAAGTCAATAAGGTAGTGACGCCGGACATGGACGCCGACGCCATCGGCGGCAGCATCAACCTCGTCACCAAGAACTCGCCCTACAAGCGTTTCATCAGCGCCACGGCCGGTACAGGCTATAACTTCGTGGCCGACAAGATGAACCTCAACCTGGGCTTCACTTACGGCGACCGCTTCTTCAACGACAAGCTGGGCCTGATGCTCTCCGCTTCTTACCAGAACAACCCCGCAGGCAGCGACGACGTGGAGATGGCCTACGAACGGAACGACGACGGCGAGGTGGTGCTGGACGAATACGAAGTGCGCCAGTACTATGTCACCCGCCAACGTCAGAGCTACTCCCTGGCCCTCGACTGGGAAATCAACACCAACCACAAGCTGGACTTCAAGGGCATCTTCAACAACCGCAACGACTGGGAGAACCGCTACCGCCGCCAGTATAAGTGGGACGACGAGACGCCGAACGAATACGAGATGATATTCGAGAGCAAGGCCGGAGGCCCCGACCAACGCTACGCCCGCCTGGAGCAGCAGCGCACCATGGACTTCACCCTGGGCGGCGAGCACCTCTTCGGCCGCCTGCAATTCGACTGGAAGGCCTCTTACGCCCAGGCCGGCGAGAAGCGCCCCCACGAACGTTACCTCTCCTTCAAGCGCGAGGGCGTGGCGATGGAGACGGACTTCAGCGACATCCGCCGTCCCTTCATGCGTCCCGTCGACGCCGCGGACTACCTGCTGGACAAGGACAACTCCAACGGCTTCGAGCTGGACGAGCTGACCGAACAGTTTGAGGACATCAAGGAGAAGGACCTCAAGTTCAGCACCAACTTCGAGTTGCCCCTCGTGCAAGGCCGCTTCGCCAACAAACTGAAGTTCGGTGCCAAGGTAGTAGACAAGGACAAGGAGAAATGGATAGACTTCTACGAATACAAGCCCACGGACGAAGATGCCTTCATGGCAGGCGCATTGGGTCACCTCGCGGGCCAGGACCGCGACGGATACATGGCAGGTGACCGCTACAAGGTGGGCAACTTCGTGGACAAAGAATACATCGGAAACATCGACGTGAAGAATACCGCCGACTTTGAAGAAGAGGTGAAGCTGGACGAAATGGCCGAGAACTTCGAGGCACACGAGACGGTGACCGCCGGCTACCTGCGCTTCGACCAGCAGCTGGGCAAGCGCTGGAACCTCATGGCGGGCCTGCGACTGGAGAACACCCACGTGACCTACAGCGGATACATCTACGACGACGGCGACATGACCGGAGGCGACGAGAGCCTCAACCCCACGGGCGAGCAATCGAAGAGCTACCTCAACGTGCTGCCCAGCGTCTTGCTGAAGTGGGACGTCAACGACGACCTGAAGCTGCGCGCCGCCTTCACCAACACCCTCTCCCGCCCCAAGTACGCCGACCTCGTGCCCAACGTCATCATCGACAAGGAGGACATCGCCTTCGGCAACCCTGACCTGAACGCCACCCTCTCCTACAACCTCGACCTCAGCGCCGAGTACTACTTCAAGTCCGTCGGCCTCATCAGCGCGGGCGTCTTCTACAAGAAAATCAACGACTTCATCGTGGACTACCGCCAGCAGAACTACCAGTACAACGGCGTGACCTACGACGAGATGAAGACCCCCATCAACGCCGGCGACGCCAACCTGCTGGGCATCGAGGTGGCCTACCAGCGCGACTTCGGCTTCATCCACCCGGCACTGAAGTGCGTAGGCCTCTATGGTAACTACACCTACACGTACAGCAAGGTGAACCACTTCAACTTCGAGGGCCGCGAGAACGACGACCTGCGCCTGCCCGGCTCGCCCGAGCACACGGCCAACCTCTCGCTCTACTTCGAGAAGGCCGGCTTCAACCTGCGCTGGAGCTACAACTTCGCCTCCGACTTCATCGACGAGGTGGGCGAGGAAGCCTTCTACGACCGTTACTACGACAAGGTGAACTACATGGACGTCAACGCCAGCTACACCTTCGGCCGCGCGTTCAAGACCACCTTCTACGCCGAAGCCACCAACCTGCTGAACCAGCCCCTGCGCTACTACCAGGGCACGCCCGACCGCTCCATGCAGGCCGAATACTACGGCGTGCGTATCAACGCAGGTGTCAAGATTAGCTTCTGACAGGCCATGACGTACGTATCTCTTATCTGAAGAAATGTACATGTGATACATGCATACATGTACATGTAATGAGTAAATACATGTACATGTATCTATTGCATATATGTACATGTATTGATATTCAACATTAAGATGTCTATTCCTAAAACATTCCAAAAACACGGCCTACCTTTGCCGTACAAAAGAATATAAACCATTAAACAATTAAACAATAGAAGAAATGAAGAAACTATTCCTTTTACTCACCGTCGCCCTGCTGGGCCAGTGGGCATCGGCCCAAGAGCCGAAGATTGACTACAGCGTCTATGACGACAAGTGCAACTTCTACATCGCCAACGACCTGGGCCGCAACGGCTATTACGACCAGAAGCCCATCGCCGAACTGATGGGCGTGATGGCCGAGGAAGTCGGTCCCGAATGCGTCATCGCCGCCGGCGACGTCCACCACTTCGAGGGCGTCCGCTCCACGCAGGATCCCCTGTGGATGACCAACTTCGAGCTTATCTACACGCATCCCGAACTGATGATTGACTGGTTCCCCATCTGCGGCAACCACGAATACCGGGGCAACACACAGGCCGTCATCGACTACAGCCGCGTGAGCCGCCGCTGGGAGATGCCCGCCCGCTATTACACCAAGTCGTTCAGCGAGGAAGGCACCACCGTGCGCATCGTCTTCATCGACACCACGCCCCTCATCGACAAGTACCGCCAGGAGTTCACCAAGTATCCCGACGCCTGCCAGCAGGACATCGACGAGCAGCTGCGCTGGCTGGACAGCGTGCTTGCCTCGGCCAAGGAAGACTGGGTCGTAGTCGTGGGCCATCACCCCATCTACGCCGAGACGTCGAAGGACGACATCGAGCGCCAGGACATGCAACGCCGCGTGGACAGCATCCTGCGCCGCCACAGCAACGTGGCCATGTACATCAACGGCCACATCCACAACTTCCAGCACATCCGCATGGCGGGCAGCCCGATAGACTACATCACCAACTCCTCCGGCTCCCTCAGCCGCAAGGTGCAGCCCGTGGAGGGCACCGTCTTCTGCAGCCCCGAGCCGGGCTTCTCCATCCTCTCCGCCACGCCCACCACGCTGGAGCTGCGCATGATTGACAAGCACGGACAGGTGCTGCATACGGTGACGCGGACGAAGTGATCCCCCCTGTCTGCCATGCCTGTCACCATACGACAATCCCCTGCCGGAAACCGTTTGTCCCGACAGGGGATTGTCTGCATATCCAAGGGTCGCTGCGGCCCGTGATTGCCGGAAACGGAACAGTGCCAACCCATGAGGCGCCCCCTATCCCTAACCACTAAAACCTACCCCCTATCCTCAGTCTCCCTTGATGCAAGCCATGGGCAGCAGTTCCACGAGGGGCTTTACCAGGTCTTTTTCAAACCGCATCACGGAGTCGATGTCTTTGTAGGCGCCGGGTGCCTCGTCCAGCCCCCGCTTGGCGCGGAGGGGGTGGACAATGCCGCGCTCGTCCATCTGCCGGATCTCCTCCTCCAGCGAGAGGGTGTCGATGGCTTTGGTGCGGCTCAGCCGACGACCGGAGCCGTGGGAACAGCTCATGAAGGATTCCGGATTGCCCAGCCCTTCCACGATGTAGGACTTCGTGCCCATCGATCCGGGGATGATGCCCGTCTCGCCGGCCCGTGCGCGGGTGGCTCCCTTGCGGTGCACGATGACCCTCTCGCCGAAATGCTCCTCCCAGGCGGCGTAGTTGTGGGCGATGTTGATCATCGGCTCGAAGCAGGCTGAAGGTTTCACGGCCTCCACCGCCTCGCAGACACGGGTCATGATGGCCCGACGGTTGCAGAGGGCCAGCTGCACGCAGAAGTCCATCTCCCGCATGTAGTCCTTGCCCAATTGCGTCTCGATAGGCAGGAAAGCCAGACCGGGCAGGGTTTCCGAATACCATTTGGCGTTCCAGAACTGTGCCTGCTTGTCGTAATATCCGGCCACGCTCAGCCCCACGTGACGGCTTCCGGAGTGGACCATCAGCCAGACTTCCCCGCTGGCCGCGTCGCGCTGCACCTCGATGAAATGATTGCCGCCGCCCAAAGTGCCGATCTCGTGCAGGCAGTTCTTGCGCTTGTCGCGCAGATAAGGCAGAGAGTCCATGTCCACATCGGGCATCCAGGACTCGTCCACGGCCTCCTTCTGATGGTCAAAGCCCAGGGGAACGGTGGCGCGGATGCGGGACATGATGGCGGTCAGGTCTTCCCGACAGAAGTCGTCGGCATGCAGGCTGGTCTTGACGGCACACATCCCGCAGCCGATGTCCACACCCACGGCGTTGGGGATGACCACACCTTTCGTGGCCAGCACACCGCCGATGGGCATGCCTTTCCCCGCATGGGCGTCGGGCATGATGGCCACGTGTCTGAACGCAAAGGGAAGGGAAGCCAGGTTGACGATCTGCTCCATACATTTGTCTTCCACTTCATCCAGCCATAATTTGGCGGGCACCTGAGTGCCCATTACAATTCTTTCCATAAATACCTCCTATTCTCAATCTGTTTGACTTATGTTTACGGCTGCAAAGTTCGGAGGCTTGTGCGACACCTAATGGCGTAATTTGAAAAAGTTTCCGTATTTTTGCCGGAAAAAAGGAAAAGGACACCAATCCATACCCACTAACCATTCATCACCAACCCTATGCCATTAAACCGGAATACCCTGATCCGCCTGCGCACCATTGACACCTGCCTCTGCCGCCGACAGCGGCTCTGGACCATCGAGGACCTGCGTCAGGCCTGCGAGGATGCCTTGGCGGAATATGAAGGCATCGACAGCGTGAGCCTGCGCACCGTGCAGCGCGACATCGAACTGATGCGGAGCGACAAGCTGGGCTACAACGCCCCCATCGTGGTAAAGCAGCGCAAATATTATATGTATGAAGACCCCGGCTACAGCATCACGCAGATGCCGCTCAACGCCCACGACCTGGCCGAGCTGGGCAGTGCCATCGACATCATCAGGCAGTACAACGGATTCAAGAGTCTGGCCGGATCGGAGGACATCCTGACCCGCCTGCAGGACCGCATCCAGCAACAAGAAAACCACAGGCAGGTCATCTTCATCGAGACCAACCCCCAGCTGAAGGGGCTGCACTTTCTCGACCGCCTCTACGGGCACATCGTGCGCAAGGAAGCCATCCGCATCCGCTACCAGTCTTTCAAATCGCGCAAGCCCGGCACCTTCCATCTCTCACCCTATTACCTGAAGGAGTTCAACAACCGCTGGTTTCTCATTGCTTACAACCCGCACAAGCAAGACATACAGACGGTGGCGCTCGACAGGCTGACGGAGGTGGAGAAGGACGAAGAGATGGCCTATGTCGAGAACACGTTCTTCGACCCGGAAACGTATTTCGGGGAAATGGTGGGCATCACCCGCGACGTGGACACCCGCCCCGTGACGGTCACGATCCGCGTCGATGCCGACCAGGCGCCTTACGTCCTCACCAAGCCGCTGCACGCCAGCCAGCAGCCGGTCAGGCGGGAGGAGGACGGCAGCGTGGTTCTCTCGCTGCAGGTGATCCACAACATGGAGCTGGAACGTCTGCTTCTGGGATTCGGGGAGCACCTGGAGGTCATCGCTCCCCGCAAGCTGCGGCAACGGATGGCACAGAAAGTGCTCGTGGCCGCCACCAAGTATCAGCGCCAGCCCCACTGATCACCGGTCACGATCCAGGTTCACCCAACGCGTCCGTCCGAAAGGCCGCGTCGCGCCGCCGCCCGCCGCACGGGTCTTGGCCGTGAACGTCTGCCGGTCGAAGGCCACAAACTCCTCGTAGTCGGGCGTGCGGCCTTCCCCATATTCCATCACGAAGCGGTAAAGGGCGTAACGCGAGGGAGCGTTGAAACCCTGGATGTTGCTGCGCATCATGCTCTCCTCGGTGGAACGGTAGGCACCGGCCGCATAGGTGCAGGCTCCCTCATACACGCCGAGCCCCTGGCCGGCATAACGGCTGTCGCTCAGGAAGTCCGCCCAAAGCACCCGTGCGGGATCGTCAGTGAAATCGACGTTCCGCGCCCATCCGAAACCCTGCAGATGGCGGTAATGATCCACCTCCTCGCCGGGAATGGCGCCGTTTTCCTCGTAGGCGTATTCGTCCATCAGCTTGCCGAAGCCATGGCCGATGGCCTCGTGTACCAGCACCTGACGGAAAGTCTCGCTCTCCAGACTCTCGATGACAGGGCAAAAGGCCACCGCATAGCGCCTTGGCGCAGTGCCGCTATAGAAATTGTAGGTCGTGCCGCCGTAGGTGTTCGTGTTCAGAATGACAACGGACAAGGCTTCCTGGGGGTCGATACCCTCCACTTCGCCCGCATAGTCCAGCACCTTGTCCGTATCGCCGTAAATGCCGGTGCTGTTCCCGCCTTCAAACGTGCAGCCGAAGGCCGTCCCGTCGCCGCTCGTGAATGAGTTCCGGCGCGAGACCGCCGTCACGCTATAGACATCGAAATAGCCGCGCAAGGAGCGCACCGGCTCTTCGGTGAAAAGATTGTCCATGGCGCGAGCCATCACCTCGTCGTAATAGCCGCCGGCAATGTCCACATCCATAAAGCCGTCGCCCATCAGCACCAAGGGGATGCCTTCGCCCTCGGTGTGCGTCTGGAGGGTCTTCACCTTCCTGTCCTGGGAGTAGTCAGCGGACTCTTGGCCGCTCTGGCTGCCTTTCTGCACCACCGTGGCCGTGGCCAGGATGCGCGCGTTCCGGTCTGTGGTGAAGCGGTCGGACTCTTTCACGAAGTAATAGTAGGCCACACGCTCCTGTCCGCCCCCGTTGGGATCCGCCGTCAGCGGCACCAGATAGCCTGTCTCGGCGACACGGGAGGAAGCCCGCCCGTGTACCCAGTCCACTCCCGTCACAGAATAGACCGCGAACTCGTCCGCAGCCAGCGTGGTGGCGAACCGGATGTCGAGATTCCCCCCTTCCACAGGGATCTCGTAAACTTCCTGCTCCAGACGGATGTATTCGTCCTGGCGCACGGTGAAGGTCTGCCCGCTTGAACCGGAAGTGACTTTCAGCGTGGCACTGCGCAATCCGCCGCTGTTGTTGGGCGAAGAGACGGTCAGTGTAAGTTCATGGCTACCGCCCGCGCCGCTTTGGGGCGACACCTTCAGCCATTCCGCATCCGTCGTGGCCTGCCATCCGGCATCACAGGTGAAAGGGATTTCCACATACGCGCCGGCCTCGGCAGGCAGTGTCACGGTGCTTCCCGCATGGCTGAAGGAGAGGCTCCCCTCGTCCGTGCAGGCGACAAGGAGCAGAAGGCTCCCCAACAAACAGTGTAAAACAGTTTTTGTCTTCATAATATCCATAAGTCTCGTGTCTTTTTGGGTTAGAAAGCCCAAAAGTAGGAAAAGCGTCCGACATATGGAAACGAAAGCGGGAAAAATGCAGGGCAAACGCATCTAAATTCTCAGGATTTTCAAGAGATATTCATTATCCCATCCGGCTTTGAGCCTTTTCCCTTTCACGCCCACTTTGGCCGACTTCTCGTTCTTGAGCAGATTCAATGCAATTCTGTTAATTAACGAAAAGTTCTGTGCCGCGTTTCTGACCCTTTTTCTGCTATGGTCTTCATTAAAAGCGACATCCAACACCCAATGGAGGGAGTTTTCGACTCCCCAATGCGAACGGACGGACTTGTTTATCAAGGCTGCATCAGCTTCAAGGCTGCTGATATACAGCCTGCTCTCTTTCAGCATCGTTTGCCGGCACTTGTCGTAACGCTCCGTCTCTATCTTTATTAAAGTGCGCAGGTTCTTCCACTCCTCCCGGTTCTCTATCAGAGTCAAGTCGTTGATAACTGAACAACGCCTTGTCTCTATCCGTCCATGGCCACAATCGGTTTCTTCGGAAACGGAAATGGCGGGCAGAAAACGGAAACTGTCCTGTATCTGCTCCTGAAGGTTGCCTTGGTTCCCTTTTACGGCAATCAGGTAATCCGCCTCTTTTTCGGCAATCGCTGACACAATTTCCTTTTGGCATCCCATAGCATCAATGGTTACAATACATCCCTTGATTACGAGCAGCTCCAACAGCTTGGGAATAGCGGTTATTTCATTGCTTTTCTCGTCAACTTTCAGTTGGCCAAGCACAATATGGTTCTCACAGGCCCATGCGCT
>CALUOU010000075.1 GCA_944322335.1 uncultured Bacteroides sp. | reverse complement strand
AGATTCTCCTCGGCAAAGAGTTCGCCCGCCACGTCGAGCAGCGTTTCGGGCGTGAGCCGGCGGATGCGGCTGTAGAGTGCTTCGGAAGTCTCGAAACGGTTGTAGTGGAGGAAAGTCTTGGCCATGCCGAGGGCGTTGTTTTCGTTGTTGTCCGAAGCCACGCCTATCTGTCCGATGAGCTGCTTGACGGCGGCCGACAGCTGGGAGGTGCTCATCTTCACGTCGCGCAGGCGGCGCAGCTCCTTGCGGACCAGCCGCAGACAGAGATCCACGTCGGCGGGGTCGGCGCCGAAGTAGATGCAGAAAGCCCCCGTGTCGGTATAGGAAGTGAGGTTGGACTCCACGCTGTAGACCAGCCCCCGCCGCTCGCGCAGGGAGACGTTCAGGCGGCTGTTCATGCCGGGGCCGCCCAGCAGGTTGTTGAGCAGGTAGAGGGCCGTGCGGCGGTCGTCAGAGGCGGGATAGCCGCGCGCGCCGATCATGACGTGCGCCTGATGGGTGTCTTTGTGCAGGGTCAGCGTGGCGGGACGGTAAGGGGGAGGCGGCAGGCGGCGCTCGCGCCCCGGCCCGGCGGGGATGTCGGCGAGAAGCCGTTCGGCCAGGCGCACCACCCGGCGGAAATCGAGGTCGCCCTGCACGAAGAGGACGAGGTTGGCGGGATGGTAGTAGCGGGCGGTGAAGGCGGCCGCGTCGGCCGGACGGAAAGCCTTCAGCCGCTGCGGGTCGCCCAGGATGTTGCGCCCCAAGGGATGGCCTTTGAATATCAGGTTCTCAAAATCGTCGAAAATCAGCTCCGATGGCGTGTCTTCGTAGGATTGTATCTCGTCGATGATGACTTCCGTCTCCTTGGCTATTTCCTTTTCGGGAAAGGTGGAATGGAACACGATGTCGGCCAGCAGCTCCAGGGCGCGGGCGAAGTGCTCGGTGAGGAAGGCCGAGTAGACCACGGTCTCTTCCTTGTTGGTATAGGCGTTGAGGTCGCCGCCCACGCGCTCCATGCGGTTGAGGATGTGCCACGCCTTCCGCTTGCGTGTGCCCTTGAAGAGGAGGTGTTCCACGAAGTGTGCCATGCCCTGCTCGTCGGCACGCTCATCGCGTGTGCCCGCGTCTATGGCAAAACCACAATAAGCCACCCGCGAGCGGGAAGGCTCGTGTATGATGCGCAACCCGTTTGGCAAAGTATAGGTGTTGCATAGTTCTTCTTGTTCCTTAAAATTTGTCATTACTGCACTCACTAATCAAATTGCGGCGCAAAAATACAATAAAACCTATTGCCATTTATGAAAAATTACAGATATTTGCATAGTGCTATTGAAGCACACTAATCAAAAAACGCCATAGAACCATGATAGAATCCATCAAAGAGCTGCTGCGGAAAGAGGCTGAAGCCGTGCTCAACATCCCGGTCACCGACGCCTACGAAAAGGCTGTCGCTCTCATCGTGGAGCAAGTACACCGGAAGAAAGGGAAGCTGGTGACTTCGGGCATGGGCAAGGCCGGACAGATCGCCATGAACATTGCCACCACGTTTTGTTCCACGGGCATTCCCGCCGTATTCCTCCACCCCAGCGAAGCACAACACGGCGATTTGGGCATCCTGCAAGACAACGACCTGCTGCTGCTCATCTCCAATTCGGGCAAGACACGCGAAATCGTGGAGCTGACACAGCTGGTCCGCAACCTGAACCCCGCACTAAAGTTTATCGTCATCACCGGCAACCCCGACAGCCCCCTGGCCCGCGAGGCCACCGTCTGTCTCAGCACCGGAAGCCCCCAAGAGGTCTGCGCCCTGGGACTGACCCCCACCACCTCCACCACCGTCATGACGGTGATAGGAGACATCTTGGTGGTGCAGGTCATGAAGCAGACCGGATTTACCATTGAAGACTATTCCAAACGCCATCACGGCGGATACCTTGGAGAAAAATCAAGATCACTATGCATAAAGTAATCGGAATCGGAGAAACCATCCTTGACATCATCTTCCGAGGCGGACAGCCCACGGCCGCCGTGCCCGGAGGATCGGTATTCAACGGCATCGTGTCGCTGGCACGGGCCGGAGTGAACGTCTGTTTCATCAGCGAGACAGGCAACGACCGTGTGGGAGAAATCATCCTGCAATTCATGCGCGACAACGGCGTGTCCACGGACCACGTCAACGTCTTTCCCGACGGCAAGTCGCCCGTGTCTCTCGCTTTCCTCAACGACCGGAGCGACGCGGAGTACATTTTCTATAAAGACTATCCCAAGCAACGCCTCGACGTGGCATATCCGGAGATCGAGGAAGACGACATCGTGATGATCGGCTCGTATTATGCCCTCAACCCCGTTCTGCGCGACAAGATCGTGGACCTGCTCGACCTGGCCCGCGAACGGAAGGCCATCATCTATTATGACCCCAACTTCCGCTCCACCCACAAGGAAGAGGCCATCAAGCTCAACTCCACCCTCATCGAAAACTTCGAGTATGCCGACATCGTGCGCGGCTCGCAAGAGGACTTTTTCTATATGTACAACCTGCAGGACGCGGACAAGGTCTACAAGGAGAAGGTGAAGTTCTATTGCCCCAACTTCCTGTGCACCGCCGGCGCCGAGAGCATCGCGCTACGCACCGCCACGGTGGCCAAGGACTATGCCGTGCCCCCCATCCAGGCGGTGAGCACCATCGGGGCGGGCGACAACTTCAACGCCGGCATCGTCTACGGCCTGCTGCATGAAGGTGTCACCCACGAGTCTGTACGCAACCTGGACGAGGCCACTTGGGACCGCATCGTGGCCTGGGGCGTCAAGTTCGCTTCCGATGTCTGCCAAAGCCTCGGCAACTCCATCTCGCCAGAGCTTATCGCCAACGGTTAGCGGCCAGTGATTAGCGGTTGGCGGTCAGCGGCCGACACGGGCACTCATCACCAAACGTTAAACAGCGGTCACGAAACGCCCACCGCTCATCACTAAACGCTAATCACTAATAAAGAAATATAAATACGCCCCGCAGTCTGATGCCGTTGCACGCAAATTGCATATATTTGCGACAACGTTCAGAGAAAGAAGAAGCAACAACTATGTACAAAAATCTATTCGGTTATTTAGCATTACTCCTGTTGCTGCCCTCTTGCGGCGGAGTCACCCCCCACATCGTGGCAGTCTGTGAAGAAGACAATGCAGGGAACAGCATCGTCAAGTGGGAAACCATGCCAGCCATTGAAGGAGAGGTGAAGGTCTTTGCCTCCCACAGCCCCAACCGCATACCGGAAGACAAGCCGGTGGCCACAGCCGACATCTCTCACCTGACCGTCACCATCCCCAACGCCGACCCCACCCGGCGCAACTACTACACCCTGCTCTTCAACGACAAGTTCAGAGTGAGCGTAGCCTCGCGCAACATCCGCATCCCTGGCATACAGAACTTCCGCGACATAGGCGGCTATCCCTCCAACCGCGTCCACAAAGAGGTGCGCTGGGGCATGGTGTACCGCTCGGCGCGGATCGACAGCCTGAACGAGACCGCCAGGGAGGAGCTGAAAAACCTGGGCATACGCAGTGTGGTGGACCTGCGTGCCACGGAAGAGACGGGCGCCCCCATCCCCCTGCCTGAAGGCATCAGACGGCACAGCATCGGCATCCCCGTCATCGACCTGAAGTCCGTCCTGAACGACCTGGAGAAAGAGAAGATAACCAACGACACCATCTACCGCATGGTGGAACGCGCCAACCGCCTGCTCATCAGCGACTACACGCCCGCCTACCGGCAGCTGTTCCGCCTGCTGCTGGACAAGGAGAACTATCCCATCCTCATCCAATGCTCCACCGGCAAAGGACGCACGGGCGTGGCCATCGCCCTCCTGCTCTATGCGCTGGGAGTCAGCGAAGAGCTGATCATGTACGACTACTGCCTGAGCAACACCTATTTCAACATCCCCGCCGCCTCAGGCTATGTCTACGACATGCCCGCCGCCGCCCAAGAGGCCGTCACGACCATGCTTTCAGCCCGCGAGAACTACTTGGATGCCGCCAAGGACGAAGCCGAACGCCGGTACAGCGACCTGGACATCTACCTGCAAAAAGGCATCGGACTGGACAAGAATGAAATAAAGCAGCTGCAAAACATCTTACTTCACTAAAAAAGTCTTACCTTTGCAGCCCAAAACGAAACATATTACAGAATAAGAGACTTAATGAAGACATTTGAAGAGCTTGGTGTGTCGCCGGAGATACGCCGTGCCATTGAAGAAATGGGCTATGAGAGTCCCATGCCGGTACAAGAAGAAGTGATCCCCTATTTGCTGGGAGAAAACAACGACGTGGTAGCCCTTGCACAGACAGGAACCGGGAAAACAGCCGCATACGGCCTGCCACTGATCCAGAAGATTGACGTAACGCGCCGCGTCCCGCAATCGCTTATCCTCTGCCCTACTCGTGAACTCTGCCTGCAAATCGCCGGCGATCTGAACGACTATTCCAAGTATGTCAACGGACTGCGGGTGTTGCCCGTCTACGGCGGGTCATCCATCGAAAGCCAAATCCGCGCCCTCAAACAGGGAGTGCACATCATCGTGGCCACTCCCGGACGGCTGCTCGACCTGATGGAACGCAAGACCGTGTCGCTGGCCACCATCCAAAACGTGGTGATGGACGAGGCGGACGAGATGCTCAACATGGGCTTCTCTGACAGCATCAACGCCATCCTGGCCGATGTGCCGCAAGAAAGAAACACCCTGCTCTTCTCGGCCACCATGAGCCAGGAAATCGCGCGCATTTCCAAAAACTACCTCCGCAACGCCAAGGAAATCACCATCGGACGGCGGAACGAAGGGACTGCCAATGTGCGCCACGTGGTCTACGTGGTGCATGCCAAAGACAAATATGAGACCCTGAAACGGGTGGTGGACTACTATCCGGACATCTATGCCATCATCTTCTGCCGCACACGCAAAGAGACACAGGAGATAGCCGACAAGCTCATGCAGGAGGGCTACAACGCCGACTCGCTCCACGGAGAGCTGAGCCAGGCCCAGCGCGACCTGGTGATGCAGAAGTTCCGCATCAGAAACCTGCAGCTGCTGGTGGCCACCGACGTGGCCGCACGCGGACTGGACGTGGATGACCTGACGCACGTCATCAACTACGGACTGCCCGACGATACGGAAAGCTATACCCACCGCAGCGGACGGACGGGACGCGCCGGAAAGACGGGAACCTCCATCGCCATCATCAACCTGCGCGAGAAGGGACGCATGAAGGATATCGAAAAGACCATCGGCAAGAAGTTTGAGCCGGGCGCGATACCCACCGCCAAACAGATCTGCGAGAAACAGCTGCTGAAGGTGATAGACGATCTGGAAAAGGTGAAGGTGAACGAAGAGGAGATCGCCGACTTCATGCCGGACATCTACCGCAAACTGGACTGGCTCTCCAAAGAAGACCTGATCAAACGCATGGTGAGCCATGAGTTCAACCGCTTCCTGGAGTACTATCGCAACCGAGAAGAGATTGAGGTGGCCACAGCAGGCGGCGAACGCAAGAAGGGAGACCGCAAGACCGGATCACGGCAGGCGGAGCCGGGCTATACAAGGCTCTTCATCAACCTCGGCAAAAAGGACGGGCTCTTCCCCAACGAACTGCTGGGACTGGTCAACAGCCACCTGCGCGGACGGGTGAACATGGGGCGCATCGACCTGATGAAGAATTTCTCTTTCTTTGAAGTGGAGGAAAAGGATGCCGCCGCCGTGGCCAAAGCGCTGAGCCGCGCCAATTGGAACGGACGAAGGGTCTCGGTGGAAATCGCCGGAGAGGAAGACACGCCGGCCAAGCCCAAACCCAACCGCAAAGAGAGAAGAGCCGCCGCAGCAGCCGATGCCGACAAGAAGAAAAAGAAGACCGCGCGGAAGGCCGAATCCTTCGAGAAGCCGCAACCCAAGAAGGACGACTGGAAACAGTTCTTCCAGCACAACAACGAGTGGGACAACGATGACTCGGCATGGGTGAAGAAGTCGAAAAAGAAAAAGAAATAAGCATAACGATCAAGAGAGAGGGGGGCGATGTTCCCCCTTTTGTGTAACTGATAACCTGCAACAAAACGAATAACATGGGAATCTTAGACAATCTGAAAAAGACACTTGACGACAAGCGGAAGGAAGTGGAAAAAGAAGTGAAGCGCAACATCGCATCTTACAAAGACCTCGCCTTACAGACAGTGGACGAAGCCAAAGAATCCATCATCGCTTCCGCCAAAGAAAAACTGGGCGAAATGGGACAAGGGAATGCCTTGATCGGCAAACTGAAAGACATGATCGGCACCAGCCAGAACAAACGCACGGCAGAGGCCGCCAGCTTCAACGGAGTTCCCGCCAAGACCCTCAAGGAATCACTTGAACGAGTCAGCGACGGACTGCTCAGCACCCTATCCGTCACCGACGAGTGGCGTATCCGGAGAATCCAAAGTAGTGAACAACTATGACAAGAACTGGCTGATGTCACCCGGCGTTGCCATCAGGCCGGACAAGGGAGGCTCCTTCTTGATCGAAGGGTATTTCCACACCATCGGGCTGCCGCCGGCAGAAGCCAAGAGAATCGCGGAAAAGTTTGCAGCTTTCTTCAAGGATTCAGGTGTCCTCCATTATACGGACACAGAAATCTCTTACACCCTCAAGATGGCATCTTCCAACGGATTTGACAAAGAGAAGTTTGAGAAACTTCTGAAATACATGCTGGGCTATATGGGAGGGGTGTACAACGATGTCAGCGAAGCCGCCCTTGAGGCATACAAGCAGAAACTGCTCAACCAAGCGGAACAGCAAGACCGCGAAACGGCCAGAGCCAGGGAAGCGGCCCGCGCCAAGGGACTGAACGAGGGATTCTCGCTCACCCTCACCGGAGACATCACCGTCATCCAGATCATGAGAGCCTTCACCGAAAGCTATCCTTATCTGACCGTCAGCTTCTTCCTCCTCAAGGATGCGCGACAGGCGGACAAGACGAAAGGCGCGACAGCCGTAATCCCCGCAGACACACCCCTCGGCAAGATCCGGACGTTCCGTGGAAACGGCACGGTCTGCATCTACGGAAAGTCAACGCCCCAAGACATCGAGAAAGAGTTCCGCGAGAAATCGGGACTGGTGGTCAAGGTCAGCCTCCATGAGAAAGGCAGCAAGCTGATGTCCTACATCGCCGAAGGCAAGCTGTACAAGACATGCATATATGACCTGAACCAGCTGCTGGAAGGATCGGGCGACCACCAAAGGATCAGCCTCCCCTGAGACACCTTGAACAAGACTGAAGAGAAAGCCCGCCCCTGATGGATGTTCCGTCCGGGCGGGCTTCCTGTTTATGAGGGTTCCGGAAACAGCCGCATCACTGATGCACGATCAGAGCCGAGCGGGCCGCCACGCTCACACGGCCGCCCTGCACAGTGCCCAGTCCCTTTGCGGGGTCAATGCGTCCGTCACGGCAGGCCACTTGCCACGTGCCGGCGGGCAGATCGAAGCCGATGGCGCGGGAGTTGGCGTTGAGCACCACGGTGATGTCTTTCCACGTGTCGCCGTTCGGATTGCCTTTCAGACGGAAGGCTACCACATTGCTTTCCTTCACCGGCAGAAACTCCAGGCACTCACGGACGAGATCCGCATCGCCCAAGCGGAAAGCGGGATGGCTGCGGCGCATGGCTATAAGCCCGCTCACGTAGTCGAACACGTCCCGATGATCCTTCTTCAGCTGCCAGCTGATGGCGTTGACGGCATCGGGGCTGTTGTAAGAATTGGCCACGCCCTGCTTGTCGCGCATCACCTCGTCGCCGGCGAAGAGGAAGGGCACGCCCTGAGAGGTGAGCACGGCGGTCTCGGCCAGCTTGTGCAGGGACGCACGCACGGCGGGAGAAGCCTTGGGAAGCGTGGCCTTCAGGCGGTCGGCCAGACACATGTCATCGTGGCAGCTGACGTAGCTGATGAACTGGGCAGGCTGCAACGCCCAGAACTTAGGCACGCGGTGTGTCCCTTCGCCGTTGACTTGCGGATGCTCCACACCTCCGGCAATGCCGAAGCGGATGCCAGCCTCATGCCCCTTCCGGCCAACCAGGAAGGCTCCCTGCGCATCGTTGCCCCAAGGGCCGCGCAAGCTGTCGCGGAACTCGTCGCTGAAGGCGGCGATGCGGTCCAGACGGCCGATGTTGGCCTTCATGGCCAGGGAATCGGCCGGCAATTGGGGAGCGCCGGCCGCCCATCCTTCACCATAGACATAGATGGTGGGGTCGATCTCGTCCAACGCCTTGCGGACGGCACGCATGGTCTCTAAGTCATGGATGCCCATGAGATCGAAGCGGAAGCCGTCCACATGGTATTCTTCCACCCAGTATTTCACGCTCTCCACCAGGTAGCGGCGCACCATGGCGCGTTCGGAAGCGGTCTCGTTTCCACAACCGGAAGCGTCGGCGAACTGCCCGTCGGGGGTCTGGCGGTAGAAATAGCCGGGCACGGTGCGCTCAAAGTTGCTGCCTTGGGTCACAGCCGTGTGGTTATACACCACGTCCATCACCACACGGATGCCTGCCCGGTGCAACGCCATGACCATCTGTTTGAACTCGCGGATGCGCACGGCCGGATCGTAGGGGTTGGTGGAATAAGAGCCTTCGGGCACGTTGTAGTTCTTGGGATCGTATCCCCAGTTGTATTGGGGCTGATCCGGCCGGGTCTCGTCCACTGAGGAATAATCGAACGAGGGAAGGATGTGGACATGGGTCACGCCCAGCTCCTTCAGGTGGCCGATGCCGGTCTTCTGCCCGCCTGCCGAGACTGTCCCTTCTTCTGTCAGCGCGAGAAACTTGCCCCTGTGGCGGATGCCGCAGAGGGAATCGATAGAAAAGTCGCGATGGTGCATCTCATAGAGGATGATGTCCGCAAAGCTTTTCAAGGCAGGACGCTCGTCCGTCTCCCAGCCTTCGGGATCGGTGGTGTCCAAGTCGAGAATGGCGGCGCGGTCGCCGTTCACTCCCACAGCCTTGGCCCACACGCCCGGCGTGTCGCCCAGCCAGGTAGTATCGTCCGCCTGCACGTCGAAGGTGTAGAACAGGCCGTTAAGGTCACCGCTGACAGCGGCGCTCCACAAGCCGCCTTCCGCCGGTTTCAGAGAAAGGACTTGCGTAGGCTCGCCTCCCTGCCCTTCCGCATAAAGCTTCAGACGGACAGCCTTGGCTGTCGGCGCCCAGAGGGAGAAACGGGTCTCTTCGGGCGAGTAAGCCATCTCGTTCCACTCGCCTTCAGGCACGGGGTAATCTTCATACGAGTCGTAGGACTGCTGCATAGGCTGACAGCCCATTGCCGCCAATAGCGGCAGGAAAAAACAGTGTTTGAACTTCATTTTAATGAACGGTTAATAATTGATGATTAATGATTGATGGTCAATACACGCATGATGTCTGCAAGCAGACCGGTTTAAAAAGAAACTTAAAAACTTGGGGCAAAGATACTTCTCTTCACCCCCTCTTCCAACCGGATCAAAAGAAAATAGAAAGCGTACGGACGTTATCCGCCTGACAATCAAGGCGGGAAAGAGGAAAGATGGCAAAGCGCAGAGAAGTTCCGTCCGCCTCTTCCGCCAGCCACGCCCCCCTGCCAGGCACAGTCTTCCACCTCCAAAGCGTTTATATTTTCACCCTGCCCGACCGGCCTCAGAAGTGCTTCTGAAGCGGTTTTCGGCTGTTTGAGACTTATATTTTCATTCTTCCTCCCCAAGGCGATGCCGCAACTGCCTACTTTTGCAGCCACAGCCGGAAGGCATGCTCAGCTAATACCAAAACAACATAATTCACATGACACTTATTTTTCACATTCAGTATGACACCACCTGGGGCGAAAGCCTCCGCGTCCGTTTAGACAACGGACAGGTGGCAGAGCTTTCCACCACCGACGGCCATTCCTGGCAAGGCCAAGCCGATTGCCGACCGGACACGCCCGACGGCCGTCTGACCTATCGCTACGAAGTCTGCCGCGACGGAAAGCCGATCCGCCGCGAGTTTGGCCGCATGCCTCACCTTTGTTTCCTAAGCAGAGAGGCGGGCCGCTGTTTCCTCCATGACAGCTGGCGGGACCTTCCAGCCGCCGCCCATCGGTTCAGCGCCGCCTTTGCGGGAAAAGATACCGTCCGCCCTGAGGAGGCAAGGCTTTCCCTGCCCTCAGGCGATGCCCCTCTGCTCGTGTTCCGCGCGCTTTGTCCTTCGGAAGAGACAGGAGGGCGCACCTTAGGCGTCACAGGCAGTTGCCGGGCCTTAGGCGACTGGGGCAGAGGCATTCCCTTGCCGCTGCAGGAAGTCAGCCCCCACGTATGGCAGGCAGCCGCAGACGCCACACTGCTTCCCCCGGAATTCGACTACAAGTATGTGTGGCTTCATGCCGACGGAAACGTGGCAGAATGGGAAAGTGGCAGCGACCGCCATGCCCGCCTCTTGCCGCTCCAGCCCGGCGAAAGGGAGACGCTGACAGAAGAAGAGCCGTCCTTCGCCAGCGAACGTTACCGCATGGCGGGCTGTGCCATTCCCGTATTCTCGCTCCGATCGGAAGGGAGCTACGGCGTGGGCGACTTCGGCGACCTGAAGGCTTTCATCCGCTGGGCCGCCTCCACGGGACAACGCGCCGTGCAGGTGTTGCCCATCAACGACACCACCATGACGGGCACGTGGACCGACTCCTATCCCTACAGCAGCATCTCCATCTATGCCTTCCACCCCATGTACGTTGACCTGCGCCAGCTGCCCGCCCTCCACGACGCTGAGGCGGCCGAGGCTTTCGAGCGGAAACGGAGAGAGCTGAACGCCCTGCCGCAAGTGGACTACGAAGCCGTGAACCAATGGAAACGCGCCTGCCTGAAAGCCGTCTTCCTGCAGGAACAAGCATCCGCTCTGGCCTCGAAGCCTTATCAGGACTTCTGCCGCCGCAACGCGGAATGGCTGCAGCCCTACGCCGCCTTCTGCTGCCTGCGCGACCGCTTCCACACGTCCGACTTCCACCAATGGGCCGACTACAGCCGCTACACGCCCCAGCTGGCCGAACGGCTGTGCGCCCCCGGCAGCGAAACATACGCAGAGACGGCCTTCCACTGCTACGTGCAATACCTCCTCCACCGGCAGCTGCTCGACGCCTGCGACGAAGGCAGGAGGCTGGGAGTGACCGTCAAGGGAGACATCCCCATCGGCATCAGCCGCACCAGTGTGGAGGCATGGACAGAGCCTCACTACTTCAACCTGAACGGACAGGCCGGCGCGCCGCCCGACGCTTTCTCCGCCAAAGGGCAGAACTGGGGCATGCCCACCTACAACTGGCAAGCCATGGAGCAGGACGGCTACCGGTGGTGGCAGCAGCGTTTCCGCAAGATGGCCGACTATTTCACAGCCTACCGCATCGACCACCTTCTGGGCTTCTTCCGCATCTGGGAGATACCCATCCATTCCGTCCACGGGCTACTGGGACAGTTTGTGCCCGCCCTGCCCATGAGCGTGGAGGAGATTGAAAGTTACGGCCTGCCTTTCCAAAAAGAGTTCATGACACGCCCTTTCATCAACGACTTCATGCTCGACCGGATGTTCGGCGCACGAGCCGACGAGGTGCGGAACACCTTCGTGCGGCACCTCCATCACGACATCTATGCCATGCGGCCGGAGTTTGACACCCAGAGGAAGATCGAAGCCCGCTTCGCCGGCAAGACCGACACCGGGAACCTCAACCTGAAGGAAGGGCTGTACGCGCTGGTGAGCGACGTGCTCTTCATCCCCGACCGCGACCGCCCGGACATGTACCATCCGCGCATTGCCGTGCAGACCGACTACGTCTACACCCGCCTCAACCCGCAGGAGAAGGACGCGTTCAACCGGCTCTACAACGACTATTACTACCGCCGCCACAACCAGTTCTGGTACAGCGAAGCCATGAAGAAACTCCCCATCCTGACGCAAGCCACCCGTATGCTGGTCTGTGGCGAAGACCTGGGCATGGTGCCCGACTGCGTGCCTTGGGTGATGGAGCGGCTGCAGATCCTCTCGCTCGAAATCCAGCGCATGCCCAAGCGGCCGGAGGATGAGTTCGGCCACGTCTCCGCCTACCCCTTCCGCTCGGTCTGCACCATCGGCACCCACGACATGTCCACCTTCCGGGGCTGGTGGGAGGAAGACCGCCGCACGGCCGCACGCTTCTATCACAACGAGCTGGGTCACGGCGGCGAACCGCCCTTGCACGCGCCGGGATGGCTCTGCGAGGAAGTGACGCGCCGCCATCTGGAATCACCTTCCATGCTATGCATCCTGACGTGGCAAGACTGGACGGGCATGGACGAAAGCCTGCGCAACCCCGACGCGGACACCGAACGCATCAACGTGCCTGCCAATCCGCATCACTACTGGCGGTGGCGGATGCATCTCACGATCGAGGAGCTGACGAAGCGGACCGCCTTCAACGGGAAGATCCGGCGGCTGATCAAGGAGAGCGGACGCGGGTGACGCGACAGAGGCAATGACGGACATTGCAGAGACGAGACGGGCAGTGTCTCTACAGACATGAAAACCAATCATACACAAAAAAGGACAACAACAAAAAAAACATGGGAAAAGAAATACCTGACATGACATTTTGGAAACTGTGGAACATCAGTTTCGGATTCTTCGGCGTACAGATAGCCTACGCCCTTCAGAGCGCCAACATCAGCCGCATCTTCTCCACCCTTGGAGCTGATCCGCACAGCCTGAGCTACTTCTGGATCCTGCCTCCGCTGGCAGGCATCGTGGTGCAGCCCCTCATCGGGATGTTCAGCGACCGCACGTGGTGCCGCTTCGGACGGCGCATCCCCTACCTGTTCATAGGCGCCATCATCGCCGTGCTGGTGATGTGCCTCCTGCCCAACGCGGGCAGCTTCGGCATGACGGTGCCCGCGGCCATGACGTTCGGCCTCATCTCGCTCATGCTGCTCGACACGAGCATCAACATCGCCATGCAGCCGTTCAAGATGATGGTGGGCGACATGGTGAACGAGCGGCAGAAAGGTCTGGCCTATTCCATCCAGAGTTTCCTCTGCAACGCGGGCAGCCTGGCAGGCTACCTGTTTCCGTTCATCTTCGCCGCCGTGGGCATCCGGAATGTGGCCGACCGGGGCGTGATCCCCGATTCGGTGATCTACTCCTTCTACGTCGGCGCGGCCATCCTCATCCTATGCGTGGTCTACACCACCGTGAAAGTGAAGGAATACCCTCCTCAGCTCTATGCCGACTACCACGGCATCAGCCCCCGGGAGAAGGAAGAGAAAACCAACGTATTCCGCCTGCTGGCCCATGCGCCCAAGGCGTTCTGGACGGTGGGGCTGGTGCAGTTCTTCTGCTGGTCCGCCTTCATGTTCATGTGGACCTACACCAACGGCACGGTGGCCGCCAACGCGTTCGGCACGCCCGCCGTGGAGGTGATGAAAAACGGCGCGCCCGTCCTGGTGCTCGACACCCAATCCCCGCAATATCAGGACGCAGGCGACTGGGTGGGCATCCTCTTTGCCGTACAGGCCGTCGGGTCGGTGCTCTGGGCCATGGCGATACCCGCGTTCAAGAGCCGCAAGCTGGTCTATGCGCTGAGCCTGGTCTTGGGCGGCATCGGCTTCCTTTCCACCGGCTTCATCCACGACCGCCATCTGCTCTTCGCCTCCTTCCTGCTGATCGGCTGCGCGTGGGCCGCCATGCTCGCCCTGCCCTTCACCATCCTGACCAACGCCTTGAGAGGCGGACACATGGGCACCTATCTGGGCCTGTTCAACTGCACCATCTGCGTGCCCCAGATCGTGGCTGCCGCCGCCGGCGGACACATCCTGCGGCTCTTCACCACGGAAGGCAGCGTCCCGCCGGAGGCCGACATGCTGATGCTGGCCGGCGCGCTGCTCCTCGTGGGAGCCTGCTGCGTAAGGGTGATCCGGGAGAAAGGGAAAGAAGCGCCGGCGGAGTGATCCAGCCATCCGGTCTCCGCCGCACGCGTGCGGCACTTCCGGCGCACGCGTG
>CALUOU010000074.1 GCA_944322335.1 uncultured Bacteroides sp. | reverse complement strand
ACACAAGGACCTGCTTCGATAACAGTGCATGGCACATTCTTGCCCTCGGCACTGAAAACGGATGTCATTCCGATTTTTTTTCCTAATAATCCTGGCATTTCTCTTAATTTTTTTTAACTTGTAATTACACTTTGATTTCCACTTCCACCCCACTCGGCAACTCCAGCTTCATCAACGCGTCTACTGTCTTGGCGGTAGAGCTGTAGATGTCAATCAGTCTCTTGTAAGAAGACAGTTCGAATTGCTCGCGAGATTTCTTGTTTACGAAGGTCGAACGGTTTACTGTAAAGATACGTTTGTGCGTAGGCAGAGGTATCGGACCGCTGACAATGGCACCGGTAGTCTTCACCGTTCTTACAATCTTCTCAGCTGATTTGTCAACCAAGCTGTGGTCGTAAGATTTCAATTTGATTCTGATTTTTTGACTCATTACTATTTGTTGTTAAACTGTTATTTAAAAATGGAAAGTTCCGTGGGCTAAGAGTCATTCGCTAGCCCACGGCTTCCCGTTATTTTCTTGTTTTTTTAAAGCAAATCCACACGTCCTTTCACTTCCTCAAGCACTGTCTTGGCGATTGACGTAGAGACTTGTGCATGATGAGAATAAGTCATAGAAGAAGTGGCACGGCCGGAAGTGATGGTACGCAATGCCGTCACGTAACCGAACATTTCAGCCAGAGGCACCATTGCCTTAACGATGCGGGCACCGGAACGGCTTGTCTCCATGCCTTCCACCTGACCGCGACGCTTGTTCAAGTCGCCGATCACATCACCCATGTTCTCCTCCGGAGTCACAACCTCCAGCTTCATGATAGGCTCCATCAGGACGGGACCCGCCTTGGCGCAGGCATTCTTGTAAGCCTGAATGGCACAGATCTCGAAGGAGAGCTGGTCAGAGTCTACGGGATGGAAAGAGCCATCCAGCAGGGTCACCTTCAATGAATCCATCGGGAAACCGGCCAGCACGCCATTCTTCATGGCCGTCTGGAAGCCTTTCTGTACGGAAGGGATGAATTCCTTAGGAATGTTACCGCCTGTCACTTCGTTGATGAACTGCAAGCCGCCTTCCTTGAAGTCCTCATCAATCGGGCCTACATTGACGATGATGTCGGCAAACTTACCGCGACCACCGGACTGTTTCTTGTAAACCTCGCGCAGGTTGACTGTCTTGGTGATGGCTTCCTTGTAGTTTACTTGCGGACGGCCTTGGTTGCACTCTACCTTGAACTCGCGTTTCAGACGGTCGATGATGATGTCCAGGTGAAGCTCACCCATACCGGAGATCACAGTCTGGCCGGTCTGCTCATCCGTGCGGACGGTGAAGGTGGGGTCTTCTTCGGCCAGCTTAGCCAAGCCGTTGGAAAGCTTGTCCATATCCTTCTGCGTCTTCGGCTCTACAGCGATACCGATTACCGGTTCGGGGAAGTCCATAGACTCCAATATGATGGGGGCTTCTTCATCACACAGCGTATCGCCTGTACGGATATCCTTGAAACCTACACCTGCGCCGATGTCGCCAGCAGAGATCACCTCCACAGGGTTCTGCTTGTTAGAGTGCATCTGGAACAGGCGTGACACGCGCTCCTTCTTGCCAGAACGGGTGTTATAGATATACGAACCAGCCTCAACCTTACCGGAATACACACGGAAGAACGTCAGGCGGCCCACATACGGGTCTGTAGCGATCTTGAACGCCAAAGCTGCCGTCTTCTCGTCCTCATCGGGCTTACGGTCTTCTTCAGCGCCGGTATTGGGGTTGGTTCCCACGATGTTCGGAGTATCCAGCGGTGAGGGCAAGAAAGCGCATACATAGTCAAGCAGGGTCTGCACGCCCTTATTCTTAAAGGAAGAACCGCACAACATCGGAACGATCTCCATCTTCAAAGTGCCCGCACGCAGCGCACGCAAGATTTCCTCTTCCGTAATGGTCGAAGGATCTTCAAAATATTTCTCCATCAAAGCATCGTCAAACTCGGCCACCTTCTCCAACATCTTCCCGCGCCACTCTTCTGCCTCATCCAGCAAGTCAGCGGGAATGTCCTCGATGTCATAGTCAGCGCCCATTGTCTCGTCGTGCCACAAGATGGCCTTCATCTTCACCAGATCCACAACGCCTTTGAAGTTCTCTTCCGCGCCAATAGGGATCACCACCGGGCAGGGATTTGCACCCAATACGTCTTTCATCTGACGTACCACCTCGAAGAAGTCCGCACCCGAACGGTCCATTTTGTTAACATATCCGATACGGGGAACGTTATATTTGTCAGCTTGACGCCATACAGTTTCCGACTGAGGCTCAACGCCGCCCACAGCACAATAAGTGGCGACAGCACCGTCCAACACACGAAGCGAACGCTCCACTTCGGCCGTAAAGTCCACGTGCCCCGGAGTGTCAATCAGATTGATTTTATATTTGTTGCCATCATAGTTCCAATATGCCGTGGTAGCAGCGGAAGTGATAGTGATACCACGCTCCTGCTCTTGAACCATCCAGTCCATGGTAGCCGCACCGTCATGCACCTCACCGATCTTATGGGTCAGACCGGTGTAAAAGAGGATACGCTCGGATGTAGTTGTCTTGCCGGCATCAATGTGAGCCATGATACCGATGTTACGTGTCAAATGTAAATCTCTTTTTGCCATATTTCCTGAATCCTTTTACTTTAAGTGTATACTAAAAAACTATCTTATCGTATTAGAATCTGAAATGAGCAAACGCACGGTTAGCCTCGGCCATTCTGTGCATGTCTTCTTTACGTTTGAAAGCGCCACCCTGCTCGTTGTATGCGTCCATGATTTCGGCAGCCAGCTTGTCGGCCATCGATTTGCCACCACGCTTGCGAGCAAAGTTAATTAAATTCTTCATGGAAATTGACTCCTTGCGGTCAGGACGGATCTCTGTCGGAACCTGGAAAGTGGCGCCGCCCACACGACGGGACTTCACTTCCACTTGCGGAGTTACATTATCCAAAGCTTTTTTCCAGATCTCAAGCGCAGATTTCTCTTCGTTCTGCATCTTGTTTTTCACCGTCTCCAAGGCAGCGTAGAAGATTTCATACGAAGTGTTCTTCTTACCGTCGTACATCAGATGATTGACGAACTTGGAAACTTTCACATCATTAAAAACGGGATCCGGCAGGATAACGCGTTTTTTAGGTTTTGCTTTTCTCATTTGTTTCTGAAAGAATAATGTTTTTCGTTCTTGGCTGTTACTTCTGTCGTCTTCAACCCTCCCTCCGGAAGATTTACTCAACCTTTAGCATCTCCAATAAACTAAAACGTAATTACTACTTTTTAATTTTACTGTTTCAACATTCAGTTTTCACCGAATTATTTCTTCTTAGCAGGAGCCTGTCCCGGTTTCGGGCGTTTAGCACCATATTTAGAGCGTCTTTGCGTACGGCCAGCCACACCAGCTGTATCCAACGTACCGCGAACAATGTGATAACGGACGCCAGGAAGATCCTTCACACGACCACCGCGAACCAGCACGATGGAGTGTTCCTGCAGGTTATGGCCTTCCCCCGGAATATAGGAGTTCACTTCCTTACCATTCGTTAAACGTACACGAGCTACCTTACGCATAGCTGAATTCGGCTTTTTCGGAGTGGTTGTATACACTCTCACGCAAACGCCTCGTCTTTGAGGACATGCGTCCAACGCCGGAGACTTGCTCTTGTCTACCAACGTAGCACGTCCTTTTCTTACTAATTGCTGAATTGTAGGCATTTTAAATGTTTTTAGTTATATATTATTTGTTTACTTAATTCTATATCCAGTAAAAGCTACTCGCTTTTGGGCTGCAAAGATACGAATAACTTTTGAATAATCAATGTAGTACGAGTATTTTTTTATTTTTAACGGAAAGGCGTTGCGGGAATCGCTAAACACAAACGAAGCGTCTAGCATCCCCACACAGGCATGAAGACATCAAAGTCTATTCCTTTTTATATATATAAAAAATCTGAATGTCCGTTAAACCGACGGCATAAGAATAAAAAGACGGAAAGCCGATAGCGACATGGAGTCAGCTTCCCGTCTGCGGAAAACGCTCTTCCTCAAAACGCGGATATTCAAATCTTTTTATTCAGCCGAACGGATCAGGACACATGCTCCCCCGCCCGGCGCCAAATGCAGACGCAGCTTGGAGGCGCGTGAAACTTCGACGAGAGATGTCACGGCTTTCTCGCGGTTGTGCAGGTAGTGACTGTCCGGCGCGTCTTCGGTGATTTCTGCCTGAAACTTGCCTTCGGGCAGAAAGTCTAAAGACACGTCCAAGGTGCGGGCTTCCTCGTTGGTGGCAGCACCCATCAAATATATTTTATCTCGCGACTGGCGCATCATGACGATGTACTCCCCGATGCTTCCCGAAAGGGTGCGGCTCTCCTGCCAGGGTTGCCGCTGGGCAGAGAGGAAACGGAGAAGTGCGGGATGCCGCTCGTAATATTCCGGGATGTCGGGCAAGATGGTGACTCCGGAGAAAGTGATCAGGCAACGGGCAGCCTCGGCCACGACGGTGGAAGGGACTTCCTGATTGTTGTCCGCACGGGTGGTGGGGCCTTGGCGGAGGTCAAACATGCCGTTGTTCATGTCCAACGGGCCGGCAAGCATATTGACAAAGACGGATGTGACAAAAGTGGAGGGATAGAAGATGTCGTGTCCGTCGAGCTGCGCCTTGCAATATTCACGCGTCACGGCGTTGGGCCAGGTGCGCATCTGCCCATAGGGATGGACGGGATAGTCATGGAAGTCAATCATCAAGTGGTGACGGGCGCAAAGTTCGGTGATCCGGCGTGTCTTTTCATTCTTCTGTTCGGGCGTGCCGGCCATGAATCCATATTTCACGCCCGTCGCTCCCCAACGCTCATATTGCGCCAGAGTCTCTTCAATGGGATAATTGCTGCCGCCCACATCGTTCAGGTAAAGCCAGATGCCTACTCCCCGGTCATGGGCATAGGCTATCAGGCGGCGCACATCGGCAGCCTGCCCTCCTTTCACGGGATCGGAAGACTCGGCAAACTCCGCTCCATACCAGTTGGCATCCAGCACCAGCTGGGTGAAACCTTCGCGAGCCGCGAAATCGGCCATGCGCTTCCAAGAGGGATAGGACATCGTGTAAGTGAAATCTTCCCACCGGGCACCGTTGATGCGCCAGTCCCACAAGGCCACACCTGGCTTCACCCACGAAAAGTCGCCCTGCGGAGCGGAATTGAGCAACTCCAGCAAGTGGGAGTCCACTAAGGTGCCGATTTGACGGGCACACATCACCACCCGCCAAGCGCTCTGACAACCCGCTTTCAGCCGACGAGGCTCAGACAAGACCGAAAAAGCACACTCGCCCGCACGGCTGTACAGGCGCAAAGGCTCCCCCCACTCCAAGTCGGCCTCATGAACAGCCAGAAAGCAGGTGTCGCAATCCACCGTCATCACCGGCAGACGCTCGCCATCACTCGCCGTCAGACGTTCGGGACCTATATTGTGGCGCTCGCCGTTATAAAACCATGCCACATAGTCGCCTGAGAAACCGAAGCGGGTGGATTCTTTCAAAGGCCGGTCCGGCAGGCAAACGTTCCGGTAGCGGAAAGCGAAGCCGTCATTGTAGACTCTCAGCACCAACGAAAGGCGGCTGCCTGTGGCGGCATCCGATAGGGGAAGCTCCAACTGGCGGTAACAGTCGGGCACCACGGCGCGTTTGCCCCAGACCGGATACCACACGGTATCGCGGCTGCTGACCACAGGTGTGGCCGCCTGCCAGTCTGCCGAGGGATAAGCCGTGCCGCATGAGTCCACATATCCTACAGGGGAAGAATCTATCAGCTGGCGGCCACGAAACTGAAGCCGATAGGTCCAACGGCCGTCCAACGGCTCAAGGCTGACCACAATCTGGCCGTCCGGCGACGTGACAGAAAAAGGAGCGTCCGCTCCGCGAAGCGAGGCCGCACTGCCAATAAGAAGGAAAGCGGCCAGCAACAGGAATCTCGAAAACATGATGTGCTATTTTTAATAGGGTTATTTTTGCGGCTAAGATATAACAAAAAACGTACTCTGCCAAAAATCGGATAGAGAAACCCGGATGGCCGCATCAAATTCATGCGAAGACATCCCGCCGCATCCGCCAGAACGCCATGCTACGGAATCGGTCTTATTGCTGTCAGAATAACACCAATATCACGGACATGCTGACAGGCCCTGTTTTCAAAACGGTTCAAATAGAAGCGGATTTTGCATACATCCTGCATGAAAATGCAGAAAAGAGGCCGTTTCCAAGGAATCCGCTTGTCTCCGAAGAGCGAATGGCGCACAAAACGGAAGGCATCCTACGCGTGAAACGCATCCGGTTTGTGCGTCATCCGCATCGAAGAGACGTATGCGGCGGAACTGGATGACGCGTGCGGCAGAAACGGACGGCATTTTTCCGGCAGAAGAAAGGAGCCTAGAACCGCTCGTTGGAATGTCAGCATTTCGCTATTCCATTGCAAGACAGCCGACTGTGGATTTCCGTTCCGTTTTTTGAGACGATGCAGCCTGACGGAGGGAAACAAGCGATTCTGGAGAGGGAAGAAACGCAAAGTGTCAAACCGCAACTTGTCGCAACCCCGCCGGCTACCTCTCCTCGCGCACATGTCCGGCATCCGCATCCGTCGGCAACGGTCCGGGAAATTCTGCCTCATACTCCACAACTGTTCCGTCCTCGCAAGTGCCTTCCATCACTATCCGAAAAGAAGTGGTGGTGTCGGCTGTGGTGAAACGAAGGCGGACTGTACCCTCTTCGTCCGTGGCCACAACAGGATTCCAATAGAGCGTAGAGCGAAGATCGGGGACGGCAGAGGACTGCTGCTCAGGAGTGTCGTAAGCCGGGACATAAAATTCGGCAGGCTCCTGATAGCCCAAAAAGGTCTGGACAGCCAGATTGCTGTTCAGCCTGTTGCGTTCCACAAAACCGGACTTGGTCTGAATGACAATGGCGCCAGACTGGGCGGCCGCGCCAAACAGAGGTCCGACAAAAGCGGGAGGTGAAAAGAATACGGACGCTACCTGATCAACATCAATGCGGTCATAGTCGAAATCCTCTTCGGGGACATCGTCCAACAAAACCATGGGGGTACCTCCCCGATAACGCACGCCGCTGCCCGTAACATTGACTCCAGGCAGGCGGCGGATAATGTCGAGCACAGAAAGGAAATGTCCCTCCGCTATGTCTTCTTCAGTCATGACCTTGGAGACGGAAAGTGAATAATAAGGAGAAGAAAGGGCTTCCGATGCCTTACGCCGGGCGGTGACTTCTATCTCCTCCAACTCATAAACACGCATGCCACCGTTCTGAAGGTAGCGGCTGTCCATTTTCCGAACCACATCAGCCGGCAGAGAAAGGGGAAGGCGCGGAGGAAGAAGCTTCAGGCGGGGAGAGGGCAAGGAGTGAAGGGAATCGAGCCGGATGAATAGGCCGTGCCGACGGTCGGTCTTCAGAGCCTGGACGATGTAACGGGTGCCGGCTGGATATTCCACCCCCCTGAAAACGGAAACGGCCTTTGGCATCGGTCCGGGTCACCTGAGTGCCGATGACGGAATCACGCATGGCCAGCAAAGAGACTTCCGCACCACGGGAAGCTGAGAAATAGCCTTCTACACGACCGGAAACTTCACCAGAAGGTTCGGGCGTGTAGACTGGAGGCGGCGAGAGCTGCCCTCTCACCAAAGAAGGTATGTCATATCGGCGCCAACCTTGGGTGAGCAGCAGGAGGTCGAGACTGTAGGCAGACGCACGGTCAGAACGGAAATAGCTGAGAGGCTGCTCGACAGAGCCGCGGAGCTCGGAGGTGAGCAGAAGCGTGGACAGAAGACTGGACACACTGTCACAAGGGACATCAGCCGCATCTGTCACAGCCACAGAGCAATGTGCCTGGAGAGGAAGACCGGAAGCGGAAGTGAGACGAAAATCAAGCGAAACGGGACGGCGCGGAGAAACGGCACGGACGGAACCGGAAGGAGCGACTCGCGCGACCACCTCATCGCGGCGGGAAAAGACAAGACGCTCGCTGAGGATCCGGCGTTGGGAGTCGATCAGGACAAGATGAGCCACACCGGCAGGAAAAGCTTCCGAGCTGAAGTCTACAAAGGGTTGCGCGGCCGGCCAAGGCAAGACGCTGACCACCCAGCCACGAACATGCGCGAGCAGATAGAGAGAACGGGCAACGGTGTCAGAAGGGGCACGAAGCAGACTGACGCGAAGACGCTCGCCCTGCCACTGGGCACGGATAGAGACGGCTTCGGAAGAGGCTTCGGGCAAAGGGAAACTGCATCGGGCGCCCTGGCTGTTACGGCAAAGGGCGTGATAGCGCCGGCCTGGCTGGATATTGAGGACAAAGCTGCCAAGGCCGAGACGGAAGGTGGAAAAGGTGGTGCAGAGGCGGCCTTGATCATCATAGACCTGGCCGGTGACATCGACGGGATGGCCGTCGGTCCCCAAGGCACGGAAAGCGATACGCGTGGGGACGCCTTGGACGGCAGTGCCTCCTTCGGGATGGAAAGTGACGCTGAAGCTGTCTGGAGAAGGCGGGGGCATAAGGTAACGGCGGGAAACGCGGCCTTGCCAGAGGGTCTGAAGCAAGACGGGACGGGAAGGGAAAGAGGAAGACTTTGGGAAAAAGACCGCAGCGGTGCCACCGGCGAACTCCAACGGACGGGAGGAGCCTTCCGGATCGCCGTCGGGAAAAAGAAGGGCCTCGGCGGGAACAATGGTATCGGTACGGCCGGGAGATGTGAAACAGATGCGGGCTTCGACACCACGGCGGGTGGAACGAAGGGAAGTGAAGCGGGGCGTAAGGGCGCGGGACGCGGGATCGGTGACAAAGAGGGCGTGATGGGCAAAGTAGTCAGGAGAAAGATTGCGCATGAATCGGGTATAGGCGCGCAGGGTGTACATGCCTTCGGGCAGCCCGGCAGGCAGGTCGACATAGCCGTGGAAACAACCGAGACTGTCGGCACGAAGCTTGACACGCTCAATCAGGCCGCACACAGGGGAAAGCAGCTCCACATAGACATAGCGGCCGGGACAGACGGGACGATGAGTGAGGGCATCGACAAGGTGTGTGCGGAGCCAGACGCGCTCACCGGAAAGATAGGCGCGACGGTCGGTGTGGATGCTGATCTTCTCTTGCGGGAAACGGGCCAGTTCCTCCCGGAACAGGCCCGCAAGTGTATCGCTCGCCAACGGCTGGCTGTATCCGTCCATGAGAGACCAGCAAAACAGCAGCAAAGCGGATACGAAGGTTTTCATCTTAAAAATATAGTATAATAATTAACGGAAAAAAATCAATTGTCATAGACCCTATGCTCATCCATCCAGTCGTTGATCTCGCGAAGCTCGTCTTCGGTCTGGCGGTCTTTGTAGAGGAAGCCACGGGTGATCCACTGGCGGCCGGCATCCCAGAAGGTGTACCAGAGGGAGTAGACTTCCATGTCTTCATAATAAGTGCCGCCACCCTCGACCAGCTGGAACCGGTCCCACGGACGGAGCGTGAGTGAGTTGTCGGGATTGACGGTGATGTTGAAGCAATAGTCGGGACGGTAATCGGTGGCTCCCTTTACCCACTCGTTCTTCTGGTGGTAGACACGCACGGTATTGCCGTCCTGCACAGCCTGGAGGGTGCGGTTGGTGCGGTAGACAGTAGAGTCCTTGAGGTTGTCAAGAGGCTTGATGACACCGTCCATGTAGTAAAGGCCGGAATATTGGTTCATAAGGTTGAGCTTGATCTTCACCACGGTGTCCTCCTTGGAAACGGCGAACTGGGAAGAAGAGCTTATCTTAAGGGCAAGCATGTAGAGAGAGTCTATATGGAGCGTGGAGGGATCGATGAGAATCGGATAAGTCCCATAGACTTCGCCTTTCCTCACCACCACGTTCTCCTGCGGGAAAGAATAGACTCCGGCTCCGGGATTGCGGTAATGGATGTCGTCGGACCCCAGCTCGCGGCTGTTGTAGGCTTTGACACTTTCGGGCGACTCGACCACCTCTACAATCACATCGGAAGGCGTGGGCAGCGATCCGCTGACAGCCACAGAGGCATAAACGGTGTCAATGTCATAGCCGATGTTGAGATCGCGGTCCACCAGGGTGCTCTCCGAGCCGACAAGATAGACGGTCTGGGGATAAAGGTTTTCCTCCATCGGTATTTTGTTGTCGCAGGCTGACAGGACGGCTGTCAGGAAAGCTGCGGACAGGATTGTCTTTGTTTTCATATGTTCTCTTTTAAGTCTTTTAGTTCTTGAATTTGATTTTTAACGGTAAGTGACCAGTGCCCGCAAGTGAGGATGACCGCTTGCAGCCGGACTTCGGCCTGACCGCAGGCATTCCGCACCTACGGGCAGTGGTCGGCATCAGTGTATGACCATCAGTTCCATCCTGGATTCTGCACGAGCTTGCCGTTCTTCTGGAGGACGGTACGGTCGAGAGGCCAGAGGTACATCTTGTTGGAGAAGGTGCGGTTCATGGTTTTCTCCGTACTCCACACACGCTCGGTGTAGAACTGGGTGCGCTGCGCGGAGGAGGCGCTGACATCCAGACCGCGTACCGGGCGGTTGTAGACATCATAGGCATCTTTCCAACGGCGGAGGTCCCAGTAGCGCTGGCCTTCGAAAGCGAACTCGATCTGACGCTCATGCTTGATCAGCTCACGCATGTGGTCACGGTCGGCGGCGTCGGCGGCGGTGATGCCCGGCTGTCCGGCACGGTAACGGATCATGTTGAAATAGCGCACCATCTGGTCAACATCGCGGGTGACGGTCACGCCAGCCGCCTCATCGGTGTAGGAGCCTTCCATCTCGTTCATGGCTTCCACGTAGCCCAGAAGCACTTCGGCATAGCGGATGATGGGATAGGTCTTGGCCTTCATGGTTCCGTTCCAGAAGATGCAGTCGTCTTGGTAGACATACTTGCGGCAGGTATAACCGGTGCGGTTGTGATAGTCGCGGTTGTTCAGGTCGGAAGCCGATCCGCCGTTGTAATAGTCGCATACATAGTCATGGGTGCCGGAAGCCGCGTCGCGATGGGACAAGGTGGGCCATACGCAAGCGTTGAATCCGAGAGTAGCGTAGAATCGCGGTTCGCGGTTGTCATCGCGGAAGGCGCGCTGCTCGGACAGCTTGTAGTCCTGTGAGAAGGTCATGCTCTGGCCTACGGCATTGCCGGACTTCTCGGCATCGGTGGCCTCACTGAACGGACGGCCGTCGGCCATGCGATATTCATCGACGAGGTCAAGTGTCACGCTGAGAGAAGCGTTTCCGCCCAGCTTGGCGGGCATGATCAGACGGTAGTCGCCGTTGCCTTGCATGGTGTTGGGACAGTAATAAATGTATTCCTTCACGATGTAAGGCTGATAAGTGCCGTCAAACAAGGTCTTGTAAGACTTGTAAGGGTCGATGTCGCCCGCTCCGTCGGGGAAAGACGCGTCGGAAACGGTGGACGGCAAGGGCAAGGTGCCGGTGCCATAGTCGTTTTCAATCTTCGCCACGGTGTTCAGCTCATAGCGGTTGAGGTCGATGACCCGCTTGAAGGTGGCTGCGGCCATGCCCCATTTGCTGTTGTCGGTCTCCTGAGAGATGAAATTGCGGCCTTGGGAGTCTTTCCAGTCGGCATAATAGTTGTTGCCGTTGAAAAGAGGGCTGGCGGCATAAAGCTGCATGCGGCCTTTCAAAGCCAAGGCGGCTCCCCGTGTGGGCAGGTATTGCTGGGACTCGATGCGGTCATCGGGCAGGAGGCTGGCGGCCTGGTCGAGGTCGGCGCAGATCTTGGCCACGCACTCGTCATAGGTGGAACGCTCGAAAGAAGCGGCGTTGCCTTCGGCGTCGGTGTCGATCGGCTCGTCGGGCACGATCACCACAGGACCGTAGAGGCGGACCAGATAGAAATAGAAATAAGCGCGCAGGAAATAGGCACGGCCCCGGAAATCGCGCATTTCCATATCACTGAGCTCCTGATTGCGCCCGATGTTCTGGAGCACGATATTTGCCTTGCGGATGCCCTTGTAGCAGTTCGGCCAAGGGTTGTATTTGGTGTCGGTCTCGCGCACCTCATCATAGAGGATGGCGTTTCCCATCAGCACAAAAGGAATGATGGCCTCGTCCGATCCGAGCCCGGAGGGAAGAGTGGAGTTGAACCCCCATTCGCTGCCGGTCTGCACCGACTCATCGGGCAGCAGGGCGGCCGCTCCGTTGATGTATTGCTCCGTACGGGTGCGGGAGAGGAAGATGGAGTCCAGCGTAGTCTGGTCATACACATACTTTTCGATGTCCAGATAGTTCTCGCAGGAACCGAACATCAGATTGGCCGCCACAAAAGCCGTCACAGCCAGAGCCTTTCCCGCCAACCAAAGTTTTTTCTTATTCTGTATTTTCATATCCGTTTGTTTTTTACATTATTATATAGTCATACATCCTTATCAACTTAGAAAGTCAGATTCAGCTGCAGCGTGTAGACCCGTTGCAAGGGGTAAGCCGTACCGTTGTCACCAGCCTGCGAAGGATCGAGGATCTTCTCCTTGGACCATACGGCCAGGTTGTCGCCAATGACACTGATCACCGCTTTCTGCAGACCGAACTTGGCGAAGAAATCATTCTTCAGCGTATAAGAGATCTGCACGTTCTTCAGACGGAGGTAAGAACCGTCGGCCAGCCAGAACGTGGAATTTTGGCTGTTGTTGCCGCTGCCGCCATAGTAAAGGCGCGGGTATTTGGCATTGGGATTCTCGGTGGCTGCCGTACCGGAGATCTCGCGGGAGATCCAACGGTTGGAGGGATCGGCAAAGTCGGTGATCACGTTGCCGGTCTTGCTGCCGGAGAAGGGCTGGTACATGTTGCCGCCACGGAAATAGGTCACACGGCTGACACCCTCGAAGAGGACACTGACGTTGAAGTTCTTCCAGTTGAACTCGGTAGCGAAACCATATTGGATCTGCGGCACGTAGGAATACTTCAGCGGAACAACGTCATCGGAATTGACCACACCATCGCCGTTGACATCCTTATACTTGATGTCGCCTGGCATGTAGGTGCCGAAGTCCTGACGCGGACTGTTCTGGATGTCGGTCTCGTCCTTGAACAGACCCAAGGCGATCAGACCGCGGTTGATGCCGTTCTGATAACCCACAGCAGACTGATAGGGATAGCGCTTGATGTCTTCCTCATAATGGGTGATCTCGTTCATGGACTGGGTGTAGTTGGCGCGCACCACCAGATACTTGTCATTGCCACGGCCGAAAGGCTGGGTATAGGAGATGTGTCCGTCCGCACCCCAGCTCTTCATCTCGCCCACATTGGCCCAAGGCAAGGATACCATGCCAACCTCTTCGGGCACACTCTGACGCTGCTGGTAGATGCCGGAACGGATATCCTTGAAGAAGTCCATGGTCAGCTCGAAACGTTCGTGGAAGAAACGGGCATCAATACCGAAATTGTACTTCTTGGCTTTCTCCCAACGGAGGTTGCTGGAGCCTACCTGAGTCTCGGTCAGGCCGGTGCCGTTGTTCCAGATGCCCGACCCGCTGGAACCTACCAAGGTCAGGTAAGGGAAGCGGACTGAATCGTCCCAGGTCAGGCGGTCGTTACCTACAATACCGTATGAGGCACGGAACTTCAAGTAGTTTACAAAGAAATTGCGGTCCTGATACCACTTGTACTGCGTGGGCGACCAGCCTAAGGATACAGCGGGGAACCAACCGAACTTCTTGCCCTTCTCAAATGCCTCAGAACCGGTGTAGCCCATGTTGAACTCTACCATGTAAGTGTCGTTGTACGAATAGGAGAAACGGCTGGCGTAACTGTTGTAACGCTTGGGGATGGCTGCCAGCAGGGCGGTCCAGTTAGCAGTCGAGTAGTCACTCCAGTAAGCCGTGATCAGTCCGCCCACACGGTGTACCTGGTTGAACACGCGATCGTAGTTGACACGGAACTCAAAATAATACTTGCGGTCGGCATAGGTGGAACGGGAGAAGTAAGGCTCCACGCTCTCCTGCACCTTTTCCAGATCCAGCTCGCCGTTACGCTTGCGTCCGTTGGCATA
>CALUOU010000073.1 GCA_944322335.1 uncultured Bacteroides sp. | reverse complement strand
CCCGCCGCACGCGTGCGAAGCATCCCGTTTCACGCGTGAAAAGCCCCCCGCCGCACGCGTGGGAAGCGACCCGCCGCACGCGTGCGAAGCATGCAGGGTGGAAAAGCCATCCGGAAGGAAGGGAAAGGCAGAAGCCGACGGATTCACGCGCCAATCTCCATCACCTCCTGCTCGAACTTGTCCTTGTCGCCGGCGGCGCGGTTGCGCATCTTGCTGCGGTAGTTATAGACCGTGGCGAGGGAGTAGCCCAGGAAGTGGGCGATGCGGTTGCTGTCCGTCACGCCCAGGCGGATGAGGGCGAAGATGCGCAGCTCGGTGGTGAGCAGCTCGCCCGGCTTCACGGCAATCTTTCCCTCGTCCGTCAGAAGACTGTTGAAATCGTCGATGAAACGGGGGAAAAGCTCCAGAAAGGACTTGTCGAAGTCGCGGTAAAAGGCTTTCCGCTCGTCGCGCAGGAACTGGTCGGAGCGGATGGCCTTGAACAGGGCTTCGGTCTTGGAGGCCATGGCCAGCTTCTCCAAGGAGCGGCGGTATTGCTCCAGCTTGTCCAAGTAGCCCACACAGCGGTCCAGATAGCGGGCTATGTAGACTTCCTTGATCCGCCCCGTCTGCTCCAGGTCCTGATTGAGGGTCTGGAGGCGGCAGTTGGCGTCAGAGAGGCTGCGGCGCATGGCAGAGAGCTTCTTCATCCAGTAATACAGGTAGCCCACGGCCGCGATCAGCAGCACGGACAGGACACTGATGCCTATCAGCAATCCGCCAGCCACCCGCCGCTCGTGAGCCTCCTGCTCGCGGTAGGCGCGGTCGATGATGGGATAGATCTCTGTCACCTCCAGCGAGCGCAGGCGGGCCTTGCAGGCCACGGCATCCTCCATGGACCGGGAGAGGTAGCGGTACGCCCGGTTCAGGTCGCCTTGCTCACAGAGCAGAAGTGCCAGCTTGTGGAGGGAGGCATACTCGCGCACCATGCGTCTCATGTCCCACAGGGCTGTGCGGGCCAGGTAATAGATCTGGCGGTCCACATCGCCTTTGGCCAGATAGGCTTCATACATGGTATAGTTCAGGTAGGACAGGATCTTCATGTCGTCCGTCTCTCCCAGCAGTCTCTCCAGGATGGCGATGCCCTCGTCCGGCTTTCCTCCCAAAGCCGCCTTCTCCGCCCTCACGATGTCGCGGTCCAGCTCACGCGAGGCACACAGCATGATGGAGTCGCGGTAACGGTCGGTCATCTCCATGTATCTCCGCTTCACGTCCAGCCCGATGGCATAGTCGGCCATCCAGCCGTAGCAGGTGCGGCAGGCGTAGTAGTACTCCATCCGCAGCTCCTGCTCCAGGCTGTCAGCCTGAATGCCTTCCAGCCTGCGCAAGGCGTCGGCATACATGCCCATCACGCCCCTCACGCCCGCCAGGTCGATGGTCACTTCCTCCTCCAGACCGTCGTGCCCCTCGATGGGCAGCAGCTCCTTGCGCAGCTTCAGGTAGTAGCCTGCCGAGTCCGCCTCGTAATGGAGGTATTCCTCAAACAGCTGCTTGCACAAGGCGTATTGGTCGATGGGGACGAACGAATGGCTGAGCTGCTTCTTCAGCTCCCGGATGCGGCGGTCTTTCCGCAGGCGGTATTCGTCTTCCTGGGCAATGGCCTTGTCCAATTCTTCAAGCGCGGCGCGGACGGAAGGTTGCCGGCCGTCGGCCGCAGCGCACGGAAGGCCGAAAGCCTGCAGATACAGCAGAATGCTGAGGATGAGATACGATGGAACAGAGTGTTTCATAAATGGCAGTTTAATTAAGATTATACAAACGTAAACAAAAACCCATGAACAAACAAAAAACAAGCGGAAAAAACATTTAAAGCCCCCTATTTTCTCCCCTCAAAAGCCTTTCCTTCCACTCATTCCCGTTTATATTTCCAGCTTCCTTGAAACATATTAAAACACTACAGATCAGCCAGTTCACTTTCTCATTCATTTATAAAATCATTCCAGCCGCTTTTCTGTCAGCAGAAAGCCTCTACATTTGCAGCGAAACCAATAACCATCGTATCATGAAACAGATCCTGATTATCCTGACGGCTGCGTGCAGCCTGTTGTGCGGAAGCAGCGCCGCCTGTGCCGCCGGAATCGAAAAAGTCGCGCCGGCTTTCTGGTGGGCCGGCATGAAAAACCCCACGCTGCAAATCCTTTTATATGGAGAAGGCATCGCTTCGGCAGAAGTCAGCCTGTCCAGTCCGGACGTGAGGCTGAAGGAAGTGGTGAGGCAGGAGAATCCGAACTATCTCTTGCTGTATGTAGACCTTTCGGAAGCCGCCCCCCAAACGTTTGACATCACGCTGAAGCAAGGCCGCAAGACCACCGCCGTGCCCTACGAGCTGAGACAGCGCACACGCAAGGGCGGCGACATCGAGGGATTCACCTCCAAAGACGTGCTCTACCTCATCATGCCCGACCGCTTCGCCAACGGCGATCCGACGAACGACATCGTGCCAGGTATGCTGGAAAGCAAAACGGACCGCACACAGCAGTACACCCGCCACGGCGGCGACCTGAAAGGCATTGCGGACCACTTAGACTACATCGCCGACCTGGGCGTGACGGCCATCTGGCTGAACCCCACGCAGGAGAATGACATGCCCGAGGGATCCTACCACGGCTATGCCATCACGGACTATTATCAGATAGACCGCCGCTTCGGATCCAACGAAGAGTTCAGGCAGCTGGTGAGCCAGGCGCACGGCAAGGGCCTGAAAGTGGTGATGGACATGATCTTCAACCACTGCGGCAGCGAGAACTACCTGTTCAAAGACCGCCCGCAGGACGACTGGTTCAACTTCCGCTCCCAGTATGTGCAGACCTCGTTCAAGACGGCCAGCGTACAGGACGTGAACGCCAGCGACTATGAACGCCGCATCGCCACCGACGGATGGTTCACCCAAGTGATGCCCGACCTCAACCAGCGAAACCGCCACGTGGCCCGCTACCTTATCCAGTCGAGCATCTGGTGGATCGAATATGCGGGCATCAACGGCATCCGCCAGGACACGCACCCCTATGCCGACTTCGGCTTCATGGCTCAATGGTGCCGCGAGGTGCTGGACGAATATCCCCGCTTCAACATCGTGGGCGAGACCTGGCTCAACAGCAACGTGCTGGTCTCCTTCTGGCAGAAGGACAGCCCCCTGGCCGCGCCGCGCAACTCCAACTTGCCCACCGTGATGGATTTCCCCCTGCAAGTGCTGGCGGGACGCGCCTTTGACGAAGAGACTGCCGAATGGGCCGGCGGACTGTACAGCCTCTATGACTATCTGACGCAAGACCTGGTCTATGCCAACCCCATGAGCCTGCTGGTCTTCCTGGACAACCACGACACTTCCCGCTTCGCCACCCGCGAGGAGCAGACCAGAGACCTGGCGCGCTACAAACAGGCGCTGCTCTTCCTGCTCACCACGCGCGGCATCCCCCAGCTGTATTACGGCACGGAGATCCTGATGACCGGCGACAAGGGAGAGGGCGACGGCACCCTGCGCAAGGACTTCCCCGGCGGATGGCCCGGCGACGGCAAGAGCTGCTTCCAGGCCGAAGGACGCACCGCCCTCCAGAACGAGGCGTTCGACTACACACGCCGGCTGCTGCAATGGCGCAAGGGTTGTGAGGCCGTGGGCAAGGGAACGCTGAAACACTACTCCATCGCCCAAGGATGCTACGTCTACGAACGCCGCCACGGCGACCGGTCGGTGACTGTCATCATGAACGGCACCAGCCAGCCGCAAGAGCTGGACCTCACGCCCTACCGCGAAAGCCTGCCCCGCACGGAAGCCACCGACGTGCTGACCGGAAAGACAGTGCGGCTGGACGGCACACTCAAGCTGGACGCCCGGCAATCCCTTTTACTGGAATTTTAAACAACCATCCATACCACTAAAAAAGACATGAACTGCAAGAAACACCTGACCATCGCCGCAATGCTCTGCCTCAGCCTGGCAGCGCACGCGCAGAAGCTGACGTCGCCAGACGGCAACTTAGTAATGAACTTCAGCCTCAGCCCGGCAGGCACTCCCACCTACGAGCTGGCCTACAAGGGAAAGGCTGTCATCAAGCCCAGCACACTGGGTCTGGAACTCAAGAAAGAAGACGCCGACAAGCAGACCGACTTTGAAGCCACTCCCCGCACCGAGGAGGAGAAAAGCCGACTCGACGCCAAGACCGACCTCATGACGGGATTCACCCTCAAGGACACACAGACATCCACCTTCGACGAGACCTGGACTCCCGTCTGGGGCGAAGAGAGCCGGATCCGCAACCACTACAACGAGCTGGCCGTCACCCTCGACCAGCCGGAAAACGAGAGAAGCATCGTCATCCGCTTCCGCCTCTTCAACGACGGACTGGGATTCCGCTACGAATTCCCGCAGCAGAAAAACCTGAACTACTTCGTCATCATGGAGGAGCACACGCAGTTTGCCATGACAGGAGACCACACGGCCTACTGGATCCCCGGCGACTATGACACGCAGGAATATGACTACACGATCTCCCGCCTGACGGAAATCCGCTCCCTGATGAAACAGGCCGTCACCCCCAACTCCTCGCAGACCGTGTTCTCGCCCACCGGCGTGCAGACAGCCCTGCTGATGAAGACCGATGACGGACTTTACATCAACCTGCACGAGGCGGCTCTCGTGGACTACTCCTGCATGAGCCTTAACCTGGACGACCGGAACCTCGTGTTCGAGTCCTGGCTCACGCCCGACGCCAAGGGAGACAAAGGCTACATGCAGACACCCTGCCACACGCCTTGGCGCACCGTCATCGTGAGCGACGACGCGCGCCAGATGCTGGCCTCGCGGCTCACCCTCAACCTCAACGAGCCGTGCAAGCTGGAAGACACGTCGTGGATCAAGCCCGTGAAGTATGTAGGCGTCTGGTGGGACATGATCACCAACAAAGGCTCCTGGGCTTACACCGATGATGTCTACAGCGTCAAGCTGGGCCAGACGGACTACACCAGGCTCAAGCCCAACGGCCGCCACTCGGCCAACACGGCCAACGTGAAACGCTACATCGACTTCGCCGCCGCCCATGGCTTCGACGCCGTCCTGGTGGAAGGCTGGAACGAAGGTTGGGAAGACTGGTTCGGACAGAGCAAAGACCACGTGTTCGACTTCGTGACTCCCTATCCCGACTTCAACGTGGAGGAGATCCGCCGCTATGCCCAAAGCAAGGGCGTGAAGATGATGATGCATCACGAGACTTCCTCTTCCGTGCGCAACTATGAGCGCCATCTCGACCGCGCCTACCAGTTCATGGTGGACAACGGCTACAACTCGGTGAAGAGCGGCTACGTGGGCGACATCATCCCGCGCGGCGAACACCACTACGGACAGTGGATGGTCAACCACTACCTCTACGCCGTACAGCGGGCCGCCGACTACAAGATCATGGTCAACGCCCATGAGGCCGTGCGCCCCACCGGCCTGTGCCGCACCTGGCCCAACCTCATCGGCAACGAGTCGGCACGCGGCACGGAATATGAGTCCTTCGGCGGCAACAAGGTGTACCACACCACCATCCTCCCCTTCACCCGCCTCGTCGGAGGGCCGATGGACTACACGCCGGGCATCTTCGAGATGGACTGCAGCAAGATGAATCCCGCCAACAACTCCCGCGTGCGCTCCACGCTGGCCCGCCAGCTGGCTCTCTACGTCACCATGTACAGCCCGCTACAGATGGCGGCCGACGTGCCCGAAAACTACGAGCGCTTCATGGATGCCTTCCAGTTCATCAAGGATGTGCCCGTGGACTGGGACGAAAGCCGCTACTTGGAGGCCGAGCCGGGCGAGTATGTCACCATCGCCCGCCGCGCCAAGGGAAAGGACGAATGGTACGTGGGCTGCACGGCCGGCTACAACGGACATGAGTCAGCGCTGAAGCTGGACTTCCTCACCCCGGGCAAGAAATATGTGGCCACCATCTATGCCGACGCCAAGGACGCGCACTGGGAAACAAACCCGCAAGCCTACACCATCACCACCAAGAAGGTGACCGGCAAGACCAGGCTCAAGCTGAAGGCCGCCGTGGGCGGAGGCTACGCCATCTCCATCAAGGAGGCGGCAGACTGACGGTCCGACGCTCCTTCTTCAGTTTTCAGCCACATCCGGCATTTCCGTCTCCTCCCCCTCACCGGAACGGGGGAAAGGGGGAGGTACAGACTTCAAACCACCGGTACGTTTTTTTTAAGGTAAAAAGATTGGGACAGGAAACAGCCCGTTCAAACAAGAGACACAATTATTTCAACGTATTCACAAACTTAACTTTATTATCATGGAAAGAAAAATCCTAAGAAACTCCCGCAAGAGCCTATGGCTATGGGTGATAGGCTGCTTGCTGTCTGTGCAGGCCTTTGCCCAGGACATCACGGTGAAGGGTCTCGTGAAAGACAACACCGGCATGGAAGTCATCGGCGCAAGTGTCCTGGTGAAAGGCACCGCCAACGGCGTGATCACCGACCTCAACGGCAACTTTGTGCTCCAAGCCAAACAGGGCGACATCATCCAAGTGAGCTACATCGGCTACAAGACTCAGGAACTGCCCGCGCAAGCGAACATGGTCATCACCTTAGAGGAGGACTCCGAACTCCTGGACGAGGTGGTGGTCATCGGCTATGGCTCGGTGAAGAAGAGCGACCTGAGCGGATCCGTAGTGGCCATCAAGGCTGAGGAAATCAACCGTGGCGCGGTCACCTCACCGCAGGAACTGCTGATGGGTAAGGTGCCCGGCCTCTCCGTCTCCCAGCCCGGCGGCCAGCCCGGCGGCGGATCCACCATCCGCATACGCGGCGGATCCTCGCTGAACGCCAGCAACGACCCGCTGATCGTCATCGACGGCGTTCCCGTGGAAAACGACGCGGCTCCCGGCACGCCTTCCGCCTTAGGCACCATCAACCCCAACGACATCGAGACCTTCACCGTGCTGAAAGACGCTTCGGCCACGGCCATCTACGGCTCGCGCGCATCCAACGGCGTCATCATCATCACCACCAAGAAAGGCACGCAGGACAAGGTGAAGGTGGCCTACTCCAGCACCTACACTTACCGCGACCCCTACCAGCGGGTCAAGACCATGGACGCGGCCCTGTTCCGCCAGACCATGACCGAGATGTATGGCACGGGGTCCACCGTCTATGACCTGATGAACCGTTATCCCGACCAGGCCACCGACTGGCAGGACGAAATCTTCCAATCCGGACTCGCCACCGACCAGAACATCAGCGTGGCAGGCAAAGCGGGCTTCCTGCCCTTCCGCGTGTCGTTCGGCTACAACAAAGAGCGCGGCACCATCAAGACTTCCGACTACGAACGCTACACGGCCTCGGTCAGCCTGAACCCGAAGTTCCTCGACGAACACCTGAGCGTGGACATCAACGTGAAGGGCACCGTCAACAACAACACCTGGGCTGCCGACGTGGTGGGCGGCGCGGCCTACTACGACCCCACCAAGCCTGTGTACAACCCCGATACGGAACTGGTCAACGGATGGTTCCAATGGGAAGGCTCGCAGCTGGCCCCACACAACCCCTTGTCAAACCTGTATGACGTAGACAACGCCGGCACCACCAAGCGAAGCCTCGGCAACATCCAATTGGACTACAAGATACACGGTCTGGAAGACCTCCGCGCCAACGTGAACTTAGGCTATGACGTGGCCGTGACAGACGGCGACAACTACGACGTGCCCGGCACCTTCCGCACGGTGACCAACACCAACTTCCCCAACTATGGCGGCGGCGCCACCTGGCACAACCTGCGCCGCAACCACCTGCTGGACTTCTACCTGAACTACCAAAAGCAGATCGACGCCATCAAAAGCCACGTGGACGTGACGGCAGGCTATTCCTACCAGCACTTCTATTTCAGCAACCTGAACATCAACCGCTCCAACATCATGCCCGAACGCCCCGACCCCGTTTCCGGCTATGAGTACAACGATGCCGAACAGCGCTACTACTCCACCACCGACTTCCGCCGTCCGTACGAGTATTACCTGATCTCCTTCTTCGGCCGCCTGAACTACAACCTCATGGACCGCTACCTGCTGACAGCCACCGTCCGCCGCGACGGCTCTTCCCGCTTCAGCGAGGAAAACCGCTGGGGCATCTTCCCCTCAGTGGCTCTGGCCTGGAGCGTCATCAACGAGCCGTTCATGGAAAAGGCCCGCAGCGTGTTCTCCAACCTGAAACTCCGCCTGGGCTACGGCATGACCGGACAGCAGGACATCAGCTCTTATTACGGCTATTTAGGCACGTACACCACCAACACCGACCCGCACTCCACCTACTTCGGCCACCAGCTGATGAAACCCGACGGCTACAACCCCGATCTGAAATGGGAGACAGCCACCACCTACAACGTGGCCATCGACTACGGATTCCTGAACAACCGCATCAACGGCAGCCTGGAGTTCTACGTGAAGAAGACCAAAGACCTGCTGAACACCGTAGACTCGCCCGCAGGCACCAACTTCGCCACCACGCTGACAGCCAACGTAGGCTCGATGGAAAACAAGGGCGTGGAGTTCAACATCAATGCCATGGCCATCCAGACGAAAGACTTCTCGTGGGAACTGAACTACAACGTCACCTGGAACGACAGCAAGATCACCCAGCTGACCGCCATGCCCAACCCAGACTACGGCATGATGGTGGGCGACCGCCAGCGCAACCAGGTGGGCTACGTGCCCGGCGCCTTCTGGCTCTTCCAGCAAGTGTATGACGAAAACGGCAAGCCCATCCAAAACGCATTGGTGGACCGCGACGGCGACGGCGCCATCACCGACGGCGACCGCTACATCAGCGACAAAAGCCCCGTGGCCAAAGTCTACATGGGCCTCAGCTCGCAGTTCATCTGGAAAAACTGGGATCTGGGCTTCAACATGCGCGCCAGCCTCGGAAACTATGCCTACAACAACACTTTCTCCGACAACGCCTCCATGCACGTCTACAACGACCAAGGCTATCTGGTCAACCTCTATGAGGACTGCCTGAAGACCGGCTGGAGAAGCACATCGAGCAACGAGCAGAAACGCTCCGACTACTTCCTGGAGAACGCATCCTACCTGAAGATGGACAACATCACCTTGGGCTATACGTTCGACAAGTTCTTCACGGAGAAAATCTCCGGACGTGTCAGCGCATCCGTACAAAACGTGTTCACCATCACCAAGTACAGCGGACTCGACCCCGAATGCAGTGCCATCGACGGTACGGCATGGCCACGCTCGCGCACGTTCACACTCGGATTGAATCTTAACTTTTAAACCATAAAAACAGCGTAAAGAATATGAAAACAAGAAATATACTCTTTTCCGCCCTCATGGCGGCAGGATTGGCGGGCGGCCTCACAGGCTGCGTGGGTGACCTCGACGTGGCGCCCCTCGACCCGACAGTCAACACCGGCGACCGCGCCTATGCCACGGCCGAAGACTATGAGAACGCCCTGGCCAAAATCTACGGCATCTGGGCCATGTCCGGACAGGACGGTGCCAGCAGCTCTGACATCTACATCGGCGACAGCGGAAACACCACCCTGGTGCGCTCGTGGTTCATCCTGCAGATACAGCCCACTGACGAAATGAAGAACGCCAACACCGAAACCTGGGGTGCCAACATGAACTTCATGAACTGGGGTACCACCCGCATCGAACCGGTGGAAGCCGTCTACCAACGCTGCATGTACATCGTGGCACTGGCCAACGACTTCCTGAAAAACCTGCCCAACGCACCGCAAGGCATCGACCAGAACAGCTACCGCGCACAGGCACGCTTCTGCCGCGCACTGGCTTACTACACACTGATGGACACCTTCGGCAACCCGCCCTTCATCACCGAAGACAACTACTCCGTCTCCCCCGCACAGATCGGACGAGACGGACTCTTCAACTGGCTCGACGGCGAACTCAACGAACTGGCCAGCAGCAACGCCCTGCCCGGACGGGCCACGGGAGCCGACTACGGACGCGCCAGCCAGGGAGCCGCATGGGCCTTGCTGGCACGCATGTATCTCAACGCCGAGGTCTACACCGGCACGGCACGCTACACCGACTGCATGAACGCCTGCCAGAAAGTGATGGACCTCGGCTACGGATTGGCCGACCAATACAGCGCACTCTTCAGCGGCGACAACACCACCAACCCCGACGCCACGCAGGAGATCATCTTCCCCGTCATCCTCGACGGAGACGCCACACAGACCTGGGCCAACCTCATAGCCGCCTCACATCCCGTATATGTGGACGAAACCACCGAAAACGCAGGCGGAACGGCCAAACAGGAAATGTGCCTCAACGAATGGGGCATCCGTGAAGGATGGGCCGGCTACCGATCCACCAGCAACCTGGTGCGCACGTTTGAATTTGCCGACAGCGAAAACCCGGCCGCCGGTGAAATCCTCGACAAACGCGGCATCTTCCGCGACCACAACTATGAGGGCGAAGCACTCACCCTGCGCATCGGCAGCAAATGGGAAGGCACGTTCCACAACAACGGATGGTGGGTGTACAAATGGACCAACCTCGACCACGAAGGCAAACCCATGTACCGCACCGAAGACGCAGCCACCATCATCTGGCCTGACACGGACATCCCGCTCATCCGACTGGCAGATGTCTACCTGATGTATGCCGAATCCGCAGCACGCAGCGGACAGAACCTGGGCACGGCCGTAGACCTCGTCAACCAGCTGCGCGCAAGAGGCTATGAGCGCCAAGGCAACTACACCATCAACGAAAACTGGCTGACCGCCAGCGCAACCGTGAGCTACGACGGACCGAGCGTGCCCTTCGGCAACATCCTCAACGAACGCATGCGCGAACTCTACTGGGAAGGGCAACGCCGCACCGACCTCATCCGCTTCGGACTCTTCACCGGAAACTCTTATCTCTGGGAATGGAAAAACGGAGCCGAGAACGGAGCGGGAACCAACGAACGCTACAACCTCTACCCCATCCCGCAGACGGACATGCAAGCCAACGGCGGACTGGAGCAGAACCCCGGCTACGGAAACTGAACATTGTCTAACTAACCTGATAAACAACAAAGCATTATGAAACTGACTCAATACATGGCTGCGCTCTGCCTCCCTCTCCTCGCCCTGACGGCCTGCGAGACAGACATCGAGCAGGTGGTGTTCGACGCCACCACAGCCACACCGGCCACCATCGCCGTGGACGGCACACAGCAAGACCTTTACACCCTGGACGCCAACAACGCATCGGCCAACGTGTTTACCCTGAACTGGACCAACCCCGACATGGGACTGCCGGTGGCCGTCACCAACGTCCTGCAGATGGACATTGACGGACACAGCTTTGCCAACGCTCTCACCCTCGTGACGGAGACCGAACGCGCCAACACCTCTTACACGGCCGTGGCCAGCAACCTCAACGCCAACATCCAAACCCTGCTGGCCGCCTACGGTCTGGAGACACCCGCCGCGCCCGAAGACGCGCTGACCATGAGCTTCCGCCTGCTGAGCTTCATCTCCGGAAGCTCGTCGGACACACTCTATTCCGATGTGCTCCGCCTGCGCGTCCTGCCCTACGAGGGCGAGGCCATCTACCCGTCCATCGCCGTGCGCGGCGACTACAACGGCTGGGACTGGGCCAGCTGCCAGAAGCTGTACTCGCCTGACGACAACCATGTCTACACCGGCATGATCTACTTCAACGGCAAGGCGCAAAACGGATGGAAATTCTGCGGCGCCGAAGACTGGAGCACAGACAACTGGGGCATTGGCGAAACGGCTGTCGCCGAAGGCAGCAATATCCTGGCACAAGGAGGAGGAGACATCAAGACCTATGCGCGCAACAGCTACTGGATGGAGTTCAACAACGAGACCGGCACGCTCACCGTCTCGCAGATCTATGACTCGTGGGGCATTGTGGGCAACCACAACGGCTGGGGCTCAGGCGACACCCCGATGACTCTCGGCACAGAGACTGACGCGGCGGGCACTGTGCAGCACTTCCTGACAGCCACCCTCGACATGCCCGCAGGCAACACCTGGAAGATCCGCCCGGACGAGAAGTGGGAAAACGACAAAGGTCCCGCCCAACTGGATTTTGAAGGAGACGTGGCCGACAACGGCGACGGCAACTTCATCGCCCGCGAAGCCGGCAGCTACACCGTCAAGTGGTATTTCAACAAGGTGACACCGAGCCTCGTCGTGACTCGCAACGAATAAGCGGAACTTCCCGCAAAACCCATCTAAAAAGGGCCAGCAGCCGGACTGCTGGCCCTTTTAGTTTCTTGCTTCAGAAGCGGATAACACGGATTATTTTCCGATTATCGCAGACTGCTAACCACTGAACACTGATCAAGGTTTCACCACATACTTCAGACACGACCAGAAATCACCGCCCTCCTCGGTCTGCACGCTCAGTTTCAGTGTCCCCGCCTTCTGGGGAGTGACGCTGGTCACCCACGCGCCCGTTTCGGGATCCTGGCTCCATTCCAGATACCAGTCGTCCTCGTTGATGACGGCCCACGCCTTGCCATAATATGGGCGGAAACGGAAGGTATAAGTCTGGCCCACGCGCAAGGTCTCGTCCAAGGGCACATCGTCCAGCAGCAACTTGCCGTCCAGACGGTAGATCACAGGCAAAGCGGTCACCCGTCCCGCCCTCACGGCATCCAGCAGCTTCTTCCCGTCTACGCCGCACTGCCTCAGCGACTCCTTATTCAGATTCTTCAGCCTCTCTATTTCGGGCATCAGCAGAGGGTCACGCTGCTCCAGCCGCGCCAGGTCGGCCTGGGTGGGCTGCGGCACACGATACTCCAGCACCGTCCAGTAAGACTTCTCCCCCGGCTTGCGGATATTCAGGCTGGCCTCCCCCGGCACGGTAGGCACAAACCGCTGCCAGATCACACCGTCCTGCTCCACCCAGTCTTTATAGAAATCCTTGTTGACCAGAGCCGGCTCACACTGACGCAAGAGCTGCACACCCACGACATACTCTGTCCCGATCCGCAACTCCTTCTCCAGAGGAGCCTGTACCATGCGCACGTAGCCCCGCCCTTCGTTGTAGATCTCCGGCATGCCGGTCTGCCCGGCCATACAACGGCGGAAGATATCGGTAGCACTGAACCCGTATTCGCCCAGCATGGGCTTGAGAATGGGCAGCGCGTCAAACTGCTGGCGGCTGACCGGCTCAGACAATAGCTGGTAGTCTGGATCATCGGGAAAATGAGTGAAGATCATCCAGTGAGGATCCACGTGAAACCATGACATGTCGTTGTCGTTGCGCGTAAACACCTTTCCTTTCACCGTTCCGGCTCCCCACGTAGGGTCAATCAGGATGCCGGTGCTCCTGCCTTCTGTCACCACGAACACCCATGCGTGGCTGCCGGCGGGATCATCTTCGGTCTTCGAAGTGCCGGAAATGATGCGCACCTTCAGCCCCAGCGGCTCGCCCAAGCGGTAAAACAGTTCGCTATAGGCCTGGCACACGCCCCGCCGCTGTTCCCAGCACTCGTCTGCGGTATAGATGGAGTAAGTCGTGTCATAGCTGATGTTGGCGCAAAGCCAGCGATAAATGGCCTTGGCCTGATCATACTTCGTGGCGCACCCCTCTGTGATCTGACGCGCCACGCTGGTGTAGTCATATTTTGTGGGCGACACCCCGTTTTTGTCCACCACTATCATTTGGGCAGACCCTTTCAGGCTCACAAACAGCATAAGCAGCGTGAGCAGTGTTTTCACATTCATCTCCATGATTTTCTTTGTTTTAAATGTTAACCGTTACAAAAATCGTCGCCAAAATTAAAAATTCATACGGAACATTCAAAACATTCTTCGGAAAAAATGCGATACTTCACACACCCGCCCTTTCCGCTTCCAGAATCAGCCGGATTTCTGCGCCCCTTTCCGGCAGGCCGGATCCCAGCCTACCACAGAGCCGTCTGAATGATATCCAGCCGGAGATCTTGGCCGAAAATGTCATAGTGATTCTGCCAGACCGAGCTTATGGGCTTAGCCGCAGGAACAGGCAGACCCTCGCCAGAGCAGTAGTTCCGATAGACTTGCTTCTGGATTTCCAGCAATTCCTCCCGGCTGAAAAACCCGGCAGAGAGGTTGTTCGCCCACACCCGTTCGGCCGCGAAAGGATTTACCGTACAATATTGACTTATATAAGCGCCTCCCTTATAAGAGGCCACAAGCGTATATTTTCCCATTTTTCTTATGCTTATTATTAAAAAAATCATCTTTCAGACAGACACTCAGCCACTTCCGTTTCCGAATGTCTCTTTACACGGCAAATCTAATGCATTCTCTCGAACAGACAAAATGTTTTCAGCGGAATCTGCAAAGCGGTCAAGTTGCCGTAGGAAAAAACTAAAGGCGGGCCATGCCTCTACAGCATCAGCCCGCCTCGAAAAGCTACAATCTTTTAAGCCTGCTATTTGAAAATACGCTTAAGATAGTGGGACAAACCTTGGTCTTTGGCATCAAC